>JAUXXY010000225.1 GCA_030684735.1 Bacteroidales bacterium
AAAATCATTCAATCTCAAACTTACCGGAAGCTCCAGAATCATTGGTCCATAAGTAACCATCACTTTCACACCATCAATTTCAGTGGTGGCCGATTTAACTTCAGCACCTTGATTTTTATATACAAACAAGTCTTTGCTAAGCCCATTGCTTTGAACACGCATATGTAGTGCATTGCTTCCCATAGAGCCCCCATGCTGTGGCACACTTATTAGGCGTGCTTTTGCTTTGGGAGAATAGCGTTTGATAACAAAAGTTATTTCTCCAGTCCTGTATATCGTTTTTTCAATCAGTGGATGATTTTGGGATGGCGCCAATACCCGCATCTCCTCGTGTCCCATGCTGATGAGCGCCACAGTGTCGGGACTGTTAAAAAACAAATTTCCTTCATTTTCGAAAATCATTAAGACAGCACTATTACTGCTTACTCCAAAATTGAATGTTTGCGAACCAATGGTCTTGCTTTCATTCATTTTCAGGATATTGTCGTAACGTGTACCAAATGCATCTACGGCCATAAAATCCAGGATAGGTTCACCGGCAGGATCATCAACCAGTGTTTCGATAGCAGCCGGAACAAATTGCAGGCTGGTTACCTTTATTTCCTTACCACCCACAGAAATTGATTTGCTAAAACGGGTTTTTGTATATGGAGTAAATTTGACTTCTTTATAGTAACTGTGAACATCATCTCCAAGGGTCGTGGTGATGTTGATGTAGGTTGCCTCAGTTATTAAATGGTTGGTTTGCTCACCTTCCCTGATGTGCATAGTTCCTTCGAAACTAAAATACCTGGTAATGGCTGCGCCTGCAAGGATTACGATGAAGGCAAAATGGAAAAGGAAAATAGCCCACCGTTTCCCGGAAATTAATTTATTAAAGAGAATACTGCCAATCAGGTTCACTACTAATAAAACCAACAAAACCTCGAACCACCAGGAGTTGTATACCAACACTTTAGCTGTAAGAGCGCCATAATCATTTTCGATGAAAGTGGCATAGCCAATACCAAAGGCGAAAACAACCAGCAAAACACCAGTTGTAAGCATAGAGAAGAATACTTCGACAATTTTTTTCATCCGAAAATTAAATGTTTATTAGTAAAGAGATAATCTGGGTAATTATTAACAAAAGTTGGTGGTTATTGTTTGGATATGGAAATGGTACTGAAGAACTTCATACAAAGTAAATCATCCATCGGCAAAAGGTTGGCATGACATTCCTTCGCATGATTTCTGTATTATTTCTAAATTCCTGGTTTAATAAGGTTGATTTGAATGGAGTTCAGTATAACCGAAAATGACACTCAGAGCAAAATGTTGACTTCCAGGCTTCTCCAATATCAATAGGGTGTTCGAATTCTAATGATTCATTTGAATTTGCGTATTTCATCTCTCCAGGCCGGCCCTGGGCCAGAATATTATGACAAAGTTTACAATCGCGCGAGATGGTTCTTCCGGTGCTACTCTTGTGGCGATCATTGTGGCAGCGATAGCATCCGTTGGTTTCCATATGACCCATATGTGATGGGTAATTGCTCCAATTCACCTTCATGTATGGGAAAATGTTACGGCTGTAGCCTTGTTGTATAGCTGCAATGGCTTTGTTTATTTCCTTTTCATGCGTTTCGAGAATTTCCTCATACATACTCAAATAATATTCTCTTACCTTGGTATCAATTGTGATAAATGCACTGTCTTTGAAAGCATACTCCTGGTTGAGAATTTCCATGGCAAGATATTTTATGTCGGGCAAATCACGCGAAATAGCGCCTGAAGTGATGAGATTGTCTATAAAATTCTGAGGCACCTGGTAATTGTGCGAAGGCCGGTTGTGGCATTCCATGCAGTCCATTATCCTCACATTCTTAGAATCTTTTTCAAAAACACCTCCTGTATATTCAGGGTCGTTGTAAACATGTACTTCACCTGTATTGCGGTTCGTATATCTCACCCAAGGAATATTGCCCGCGTCATTCGGATCCAACACATATTCGATCTTTACATCGGGGTTAATGTGCCAGTGAATTCCCTCCTGAAGACCCAATGCGCTGTAGGTGGCATTTGTTTTCATAAGCAAGTTTATATCCCACTCAGTATTTTCATAATCAGCAAGGTAGGAGCGTTTCATTCTGACTTTGTGATCGTAAAATTTTTCGGGCCAATGGCACTTTTCACATGTTTCTCTTGCTGGCCGCAAGTTGTGAATAGGTACAGGAATTGGCCTCGGGTATTTATTGAAAGTTACAGAGTAAACCTGGTATAAGCCGGATAATTTACTCTTAACATACCAACTGGCACCTGACCCCACGTGGCATTCGACACATTTAACCCGTTCATGTGAGGAGTTATGATAGGCAACATATTCCGGTTCCATCACAGTATGGCAGAGTTTACCACAAAATTCAACGGACTCGGTATAGTGAAAAGCCTCATAGCTGCCAAGTCCTGTTAAAAGCAGGAAGACAACAGAGCCAAAGAAAAAAATGAATGTTGCATTACGTATGCTCTTGGCATTTAAATCAATAACTGGCCACTTCAAGGGTTTGTCTTTCAGGGTGCTTTCCCGGCTCCGGCGATGAGCCCTCCAGATTCCGATTGGAATTAGCAATAATCCAATAACCAGGAAAACAGGAAGAATTATGTATATAAAGATTCCAAGATACGAGCTGCCTCTGTCGAAAAGCATAGTTATCAGAAAAAGGAAGAAAATACTTGAGAGGCTCAACAGGGCCATTACAACCCCAAGTAATGATGTCCAGTTTCGAACAGATTGTGGTAATTTCATGACTCCATAATGTTAGAGATGATTTAATTAAAATGCACTCCGCCTTGGTTGCTGAACAAATACTTAGTCTCATATATAAGCGCTCGAAGCGCTTTCAATGCTTCATCAAACAGACCTTCATTACCTTATCCTTCTTTCAAGAGGAGTTTATATCCAGCAACAGTATTTTGAGATAATTTATACAAACCTATAAATTAAAAGCCACCCTCGATTTTCATTGGGCGGCTTTTTACATAGGGTTAGTTAGCCTTATGACTAATTGAGCGATTCAATAGAGTTTACCAACAGCGCTTTAGAAAAACGGTAATTATGAGCGCCATAGCTATGGTCACCATACACAAATTTATAGTTCAAAACAGCAGCGGCTTGCAATGCGGTCATGGTTTTAGGCGTAGTTACGCTTGCAGAAGAATTCAACAAGCCTTTTACCTGCAGTTTAGCCAATAATTGGTCCATGAGAGCTGTAATTTCTGTCCGGTTAGGGTTAATTAAAGCCGTGACAATAGATGTAGAAGCGTGGCAACCCGTGCTCAAACAACCGGTGTATTGATAAGATTCGGTACCACTGGCAGATAAGTACTTCACAGCCCAGGTGTGTCCCCCACCTCTGTTTCCCGTGGCTGGCGACATATGGCAAGTTACACAGCCACCGGTAACAAGGGTTGTATGGGCAGAATTCATATATGTCATACTCCCCGGAATCTGAATAGGCCCTATACCGGCCAGCATATTGGATTGGGGTCCATAGTGCGCGCCATAAGACGAGCTTGTAATGGTTACATCTGTACCTCCAAGTACCGGATAAGGAGTTACAGTGCGGGCCTCATGGCAATTGGCGCAAAGATTGGAATTGCCATAATTATATGTACCTACCCCAACAGCTAATGTAACCGGAGTGGCTTTTCTTATACTATAATCATTTGGAGTATATGTTTCGTGAATAGGGTGACAGGTGCGGCAATTGATGGGTGTGGGGTTATCAACTGTAGCCATTGTGCCATCTTTGATATAATTCCTGAAACCCATACTGGTGTGGCATCGTGCGCAAGTTGAACTATTCCGGTGCACATTATCGCCGCTGGCATGTGTTGAATTGGAATACTGGCTAAGTTTAGCTTGTAAAACTTCCGACAGGTTATGGCAAGCGCTGCAGCTCTCTGCGCCATCCTTACCATCAATTCCATCAAGCCCCGGTTTTCCTTCGGGGCCTTCTTTCGTACAACTGGATATCATTATGCTCGCAAACAGCATAAGAAACAAGCTTGCAAAAGTTAAAAGTGCGCGTTTTCTTTCCATAATGCTTTGGTTTTTGGTTTTACTTCGATTTTTAATGTTTGTTTAAATACAATATAATATATGGTAAATGTCATGAATGATCTTCGTGATACCCTGTTACGATACTCTTAAAATTACTGGTTGGATTCCCACCAATGGTAAAAACATAAAGATGTATGAGCAGAAATATGGATATGAAAAACCCTGCAATGGAATGCACCAGGCTGGTAAGCATAATACCACTATACCCAAAAACGTTCAGAACAATTGTTTCGGGAAAAATCAATGCCCATCCTGTTAAAAAAGATACTGGTGCGATGGCATGCATAATTACATTGTAAGTAATGAGTTGAACGGGGTTAAACTTATTTTCTTCTGAAACTTTAAACGGGCTTTTTTCTCCGCGGAAGATACCAAACAGGTAATAACGCAAATGATTAATAAAAGCCGTTAGAAAACCCTCGGTTCTGACCACATAATACCTGCCTATTGATGAAAAAAGTACCCCGGCAAGAAATACAAAATAGGAGGCGGTCAGCGAGATACCGGCAATGTTGTGTATTTTAACAGCAATATCAAAACGAATGAGCGGATAAGCTGGATCTGAATATTGCATGCTTAATCCGGTAGCAATTAATAAAATCATTAATACGGCATTGACATGATGCCAGATTCTTAACCACAGCGGATACAGATATAATTTTTTAATTTTCATTTTTTCGTCTTCTGTATTGCACATACCTGAGTGATGCATGAATTGAAATGGCTGTTAAAACAAGAACAAATAAAATGACGCTTATCAAATTAAAGTAATAATTTCTGTTGGCACCGATGATATAAGCCTCGTTAGTGACTGCCGCATTGAAAAAACCATATTCGTTTCTCCGTTCAACACTTAGATGCTTGTAAAGCGAAGCCATCAGGATAGAATTGGTAGAGTGGCATTCCACGCACTTTCGGACAGCCTTACTGGCTGGTAAAACATGATGTGCTACCAATAATTCATCATTTGTTTGCGCGTGACAATCAATACATCTCACCTTTCTGAAATGGAGGCTCTGATTGGGTAACCAGTCATGCTTTGAAAGCATATTGGTGGGCTGCCGATCCACAAGCACGGCATAATGGCTTATGTCGCCATGACAACCCAGACACATTGAATTGTCATATGCAACAGTACCGGATATATTTTCCGCCTTGCGCGCTATTGATTTGTAAGTGTGTGGGTTATGGCAACTCCAACAACTAAACCGCTCAATTAGATGTTCGGCATGAATGCTTGCATTAAACTCGTTTTCAATGGTTTCAAAGTTAAATGATACAAAACGTTCATCATTGCCATGACAATCCATACATAAATATGTGGGTTCGAACTTTACGCTGATAGGATGCGGGTGAATTTCATAATCGAGCGAATGGCAATCGGTGCACCCAAAATGACCATGGGTAGCTTTGGAATATTGCATAGGGTCAATTCGCAATTCCTCGTACATTTTTAATGAAACGGATTCGCCGCTCGTTGGATCCACAAAATTATATCTGTTAGAGCCATGGCATCGCAGGCATTCATGATGCGAAACATCTAATTGAGGATCAATGTTTTCGGTTGCATTAGAAATTAAACATCCGGCAAATACCGGAGCAATCAAAATAACCCATTTAACCCACAATCGCATTCTTTTTCCTAGCCGCTGTTTCAACATGAAATAATCTTAGATAAAAATATAAGAACCGTGCATTGGTAAAGCATAGGGGCACGGTTCTAGTCCTTACTTTTTAAATGTTCGCATGAAATTTACAATTGCCCATCTTTCCTCTACATCAGGGATTGTTTTTTCATAAGCGGGCATTTCGCCTCTTCCTACATTTGTTCTGTAAAAATGTTCGCCATCGGGGAACTTCTGGAATTCGGCCGATGAAAAATCACCGGGGAAGGTCTTCAAACTTGCTGCCCTGGGTCCATCGCCTAAGCCCTTATTTCCATGGCATGACCGGCAATGCTTATTGTATGCATTCCTTCCAAGTGTGGCCATTTCTTTGTTGGCGGGATCAACCGGATTTTTCATTTTTTTGAAATTTTCAGGCACAGGCCACGGTTCCGGAATTTGTTGCTGAGCCTGGGGAACAGTGAGACCAATCATACTAATGCCCATAATGCATATCCCGAAAAAGAAAATCATACTTTTAGTTTTCATAATTATTTAAATTTATTGAGTTAAACATTAGCTAAAATCCCCACATTCGGGTCAAATTGAAGCCAATCATGTATCCTTCTATTTTGCCAATTGGATTTGTGTTCCACATGACATTGTCGTGGGGCAATATACCTTGCGCATTGGCTATGAAAATCTGAAAAACATGGGTACTGGTTGTTATTTCAATACCAAGACCGAGATTGGGACTGGGTTTGATGTTAAGCGGAAGATGCTCCTGAATTCCTTGAAGATGTAAAGGCAGATCGTAATTGACAATAAAAGCCATTTGATTACTGAATCTGAATTTCCCTCCGAATGACACTGCAACTTTATCGTGCTCGTAGGCCGAATCAACACTGTTAATGTGCGAGAAACTTGGCGCAACCTGCACACTGATTTTATCATTAATCCTGTGCCAGATAATCAGTTGCGAAAAGTAAGAAAACCTGTTTGTGAATTGATATTGAGCCCCGAAGTAGTCTTTATTGCGGGCATCGAGCGATATGTTGCCATAATATGCTAGACCTACCGGAATGCTGTTTGAGCGGGTTTGTTGTAAAATGTTGTATTTCCATTGCAGATCCTGGTATTTTTTATTCTTGGTGGTACCAAGGCCTAACATTATTTTATTAGTAATGCTATAGTTTAGCCCCAGCCGAATATTTGAAGGGCCATAGATACCATAAAGATCAGAAACCCCATTCTTGACCGGGCCAAAACGGTGATGAATAATCATCTCAAGAGTATTTTTGGGATAAATGACCGGGGTTTGATTGTCTATCAGCGTACTGCCTTCAAAGGGGCGCCTGACCGGACGTTTATCTTTTTCTGTTTTAGCCTGCTCTGCTGATTCTTGTGCCAAAGCTGTCGCAAATGGTATCAAAAATATTAACACAAGCATAAATCTTCCTAAAGTTACTAAACTACTTATGAGGCGTGCTTTCATATTGAGATATTGAAAGATTGGTTGTTTTCGTGAAATAGTTCCTTAAGCCTTGATTTTGCAGCTAATTATTCAATGCACCCTGTTCAATCCAGGCGAGGATTATTTTTGCCTGGGCAGTTGAGGCAAAGTTCTTCATACTGCCGGTTGTGATTGATTTATAAAGTTTGCTTTGAGCAGGGCTGCCGGTATTAATCATATTTTTTTGAATCAAGTCATTATAAGCATTTGCCGCTGATAAATCAGGAGATTTTGCACCAGGTGCATGGCAACCAATCATATTACAACTTGCATTGAAAATTGGAATGATGTCCTTGGCAAAACGCACATCTTCAGGCACCAGCGTATTGTCCGGTTCAATAAATTCGTATTCGCAGGCAACCAAAGTTAGAACCAGGCCTGCAATAATCAGGGTTAGAAATTTTCGGATTCCCATTCTTTACTCAAGGTTTTTTCAGAGTGTGCAAAGCAAACAATAATCTATATATGATAAAATGAAGGGGTGGTGAAATAAAAAGTCGTTTGTAATGATAATTGTCAAATATTTATTGATCCATATCAATAGAAACAAGCATCTATTCTTTTCCTTACTTTTGTGCTCGATAATTAATTCAAAAAAAGAACGAATTGTAACAGAGATTCATGGCAAAAATCATAAGCACTTCTTGTATTGTGTGTCAGAACCGCTCTGATATTTTTAATTCACTCGGGCCGGAGGAACTCGAAGCGGTTAATTGTCAGCGAATTAGTGTTCATTATAATGCCGGGGAAGTGATTTTTAAACAGGGGACACCATGCTATTATTTTGTTTGCATTACCTCTGGCTTGGTCAAGCTCTATCTTGAAAATGAAAATAGCCACAATATAATAATTGGCTTGGCGCGGCCGGTTGATTATATTTTCATGCCGGGCGCTTATGTGAATTATCGGCACCAATTTACTGCCGTTGCTTGTGAAGATACTACTGCTTGTCTTATCGAATCTGATATATGGCACGACCTGATAAAAACAAATCCGAATTTTGCCAATGATTTCATTCGCAAGATGAGTTTGCAATCCATAGAACTGATCGACAAGATTTCGAGCATCACACAAAAACAGGTTTTTGGTAGGATGGCGGATGTATTGATTTATTTATCAAAAAACATATACTTCCAGGATTCTTTCACGCTCACTTTATCGCGTCAGGATCTTGCTGATTTCTCAGGAATGACAAAGGAAAGCGCCATTAGGGCCATGAAGAAATTCAAAGAGGATCAGATCATCTCGCTTAAAGGTAACAACATAGAAATCCTGAATCCCTTTTTGCTGGAGACCATCAGCAAAAACGGTTAGGCGGCAAGGGTGATCAATTTGAGATTGTTTCATTGATTTCACAGCTTTGTATCCTGGCACATGGTTGGGTCATCTTCTACAGGACTCTGAGCAATATACACAGCCCACGTTTCACTGTTTTGCGTTAAGTTATTCCGGTCATGGTTTGCAGATTAAGCACTTTTTTCTAATTTTGCAGCCCTTTCTGACAAATCAAATAATTAATTCCGAACGATAATGAAGGTTTACAAAACTAACGAGGTGAGAAATATTGCCTTGATCGGTAGTGCCAAGTCGGGCAAAACCACCCTGGCAGAATCCATGCTTTTCGAAGGTGGCTTAATCAACCGTCGCGGAAGTGTTGATGACAAAAACACCGTTTCCGACTACCGTGATATAGAACTCGAACGTCAAAATTCAGTTTCGTCAACAGTGCTATATGCCGAATACCAAGGACACAAGATCAATATCATTGACACCCCTGGTTTTGATGACTTTGTTGGTGAAGTTGTTGCTGCATTGCGTGTTGCCGACTCAGCCATCATGGTAGTGAACGCCCAAAATGGAATTGAGGTAGGAACAGAAATCAACTGGAGGCACACTGTCAGGAACCAAACCCCGTTAATTTTTGCTATCAATCACCTGGAACATGAAAAATCGAATTTCGATGAAACTCTTCGCCAACTGAAGCAGCAATTCGGCAACAGTGTTACGGTGGTTCAATATCCCGTGAAT
>JAUXXY010000241.1 GCA_030684735.1 Bacteroidales bacterium
TTGATCTGTTGAAGATGAAGATGTATAAATATTCCGATAGTGTCGGAAAACCTGAAATTCTCGATATTCCTGCATCAGAAAAAGCCAGGGCCGACGAGTTGCACGCAATCTTGATAGAAAACGCAGCAGAAAACGACGAAGCCCTGATGGAAGTCTTTTTCGAAAATGGCACCCTCAACGAAGAAGAAATCCAAAAAGGATTAAAACTGGGTATCATCAATCGTGGTTTATTCCCGGTGTTTTGCATCGCTGCTAAGCCGTTCAAGGGTATCGGAAGACTGATGGAATTTATCATCAGCACATTGCCCAACCCCACCGAGGTTCCGGCCATCACCACCACATCGGGCAAAGCTCTGAATTGTAACGTGGCCGACCCTATCTCAGCTTTTATATTTAAGACATCTATCGAACCCCATTTGGGTGAGGTATCCTTCTTTAAAGTGTATGCCGGCGAACTAACTGAAGGCTCAGACATGGTGAACGGAGTCACAGGTAACAAAGAAAGATTTACTCAACTTTTTGTGGTGGCTGGTAAAAGCCGCGAGAAAATCGAAAAAATTGTTGCGGGAGATATTGGCGCCACCATCAAACTTAAAAATGTTCGTACCAATCAAACTCTGAACTCGCCAAAAAACTCCGACGATGTAGTTACTCCCATTGTGTTCCCCGAACCGAAGATCAGGATGGCTGCGAAAGCCAAGAACTCAACCGATGACGAAAAATTAGGTGGCATCCTTAATGAAATGAACAAGATGGATCCTACGCTCATTGCCCAACAATCGAAAGAATTGCGTCAGTTGATCGTTGAGGGTCAAGGTGAACTACATTTGAATATTGCCAAATGGCATATCGAAACTATTGATAAAATTGCCATTGATTTCATTGCACCCAAGATCCCTTATCGCGAAACCATCACCAAACAATCCCGGTCCATGTATCGCCACAAAAAACAATCAGGTGGTGCAGGGCAGTTTGGCGAAGTACACATGCTCATCCAGCCCTATTCTGAGGATATGTCCAAACCAACCGATTTTCCGGTTCGCGGCACCGAAGAGCATGTGTTGCCATGGGGCGGAAAATTGTGCTTCAACAATTGTATTGTAGGCGGTGCGATTGACGCACGCTTCATGCCAGCCATCCTCAAAGGGATCATGGAAAAACTGGAGCAGGGTCCCCTTACTGGTTCCTACGCCCGCGACATTGCCGTTTATGTTTATGATGGCAAAATGCATCCGGTTGACTCGAACGAAATCTCATTCAAGCTCGCCGGACGTAGTGCATTCAAGGAAGCATTTAAAAATGCCGGCCCAAAAATTCTCGAACCAATTTACGACGTAGAAGTTATTGTTCCTGAAGAAAAGATGGGCGATGTGATGACCGACCTGCAGGGCCGCCGTGCCGTGATCATGGGCATGGATAGCGAAGGCAATTATCAGAAAATCAAGGCAAAAGTGCCTTTGGCCGAGATGAACCGCTACTCTACCTCACTCAGTTCAATCACCAGCGGCCGGGCCACCTATAGCCTCAGGTTTGCCGAGTACTCGCAAGTGCCACCTGATGTTCAGACTGCGCTACTCAAAGCCTACGAAGAGCAGGAAGGCGAGGAAGACTAGACCCAAGACCTAACAGGTTTCAAAAACCACAAGACCTAACAGGTTTTTGAAACCTGTTAGATCTGGGCTAGATCAATCAGCTTTTCCAGCTGTAGTGGCGAGAATTTATAATGATTGCCACCCGCCCTATTACGTATCATTAGATCAATGAGTGGTTTGGGGTCTATGCCTTCGGGTAGGCTGTTGGTTATGCGCACAGGGCAGCCAATTGAAATGAAAAACGATTCAAGCCGCTGGATGGTTTCTCCCGCATCCTCAAGGCCAAACAAGTGCTTCCCTAATTTTAGCAGCTGAGGTTCAAGGGCGCTCTGATATAATTTCATCCAGGCAGGATACATAACCGTGAGTGTGGCACCGTGGGGCAATCCATAAAGTAGCGACAGGTGATGCCCGATGCTATGCACCCCCCAGTCGCCCATGCCTTTACCAAATGTAGTCAAACCGTTTAGTGCCATGGTGGCAGCATACATAATGCGGGCACGGAGATCGTAATTGTCCAGGTCGTTGAGTAATTGCGGGCCGGCTTCCAGGGCTTCAGTAAGGATAGAAAAAATAAAGTGGTCGGTAAGTGGAGCATGTCCTAGTCCAAAATAATTTTCGAGGCAATGCGCCATCAGGTCGGCAATGCCAAAAGCGGTGTAATCTCTGGGAACGCTGAGCGTATAAGAGGGATCGAGGAATGAATGGACAGGATACATCAAAGGGTGTCCGAAGCCGTTTTTCATACCAGCAGCATGGTTCTGAACTACCGAAAACTGATTCATTTCGCTGCCAGTGGCTGCCAGTGTGAGCACAGCGATAAGTGGAATGGCTTTTGATGGTTTTGCTTTCCCTGCATAAAAAACCCACCCCGAATGGATTACCGGCATTGTGATGGATATGGCTTTGGCTGAATCAATCACACTGCCTCCGCCAATGGCAATAATCATATCCACCTGTTTTTCGCGGCCAAGTTGTGCAGCGGCATCCACATCTTCGATGAGTGGGTTGCTTTGTATGCCCGAAAATTCAAAAACCTCAGCATTAATGTTTTTTAATTGCCTGAGCACATCAACATAAGCACCACTCCTTTTCGCGGAGCCTTTGCCATAGACCAACAACACACGGCGACCGTAGCTGCTGGCAATGGGTGCGAGTTTTTCGACAACACTCCTGCCAAAATGCAGGGTGGTGGGGTTATGCATGATAAAATTCTCCATAGCATATGCTTTTGAAAGCGAGGAAAGTTAAAAGATGTTTAGGCTTTAAATGAGATATCTCGTTTTGTATAAAATTGAATATCAAAAGGTTGACCGCATAGCCTCTACAGGGTCGAGGCGAGCTGCCGACCAAGCTGGTACAAATCCCGATACGAGGCCAATTATGGCAGAAACCGTTACACCTAGGATAATGTTCCCAGCCGTAAGCACCAGCGTCATTTCAAAAACATAACTAGCCACCAAGGTTCCGATAAAAATAATGACTAATCCAATAATGCCACCGATGACAGAAAGAAAGATGGCCTCGAACAGGAATTGGAACAGTATAAAATAGTTTTTTGCACCTACTGATTTCTGGATACCGATAATACCGGTTCTTTCTTTGACTGATACAAACATGATGTTAGCGATGCCAAAACCACCAACTAATAACGAAAATCCACCAATGATCCATCCAACAATGGATATTACCTTAAAAAGACTGTCGAAACCCTTTGTGATGACACTGGTTTCATTAATGGCAAAATCATCTTCAGCAGCGGGTTTCAGCCTTCTGATCGAGCGCATGATTCCCCGGAGTTCATCCGAAAGCTCTTCGTTTGTCACAAAAGGCTTGCCTTTTATGGCAATGGTTGTGCCGACATTCCCGCTATTAAGGTCAATAAAGGTCCTGGCGAAATTAATAGGAACCAGCACCTGGTTATCAGCTGAATTGCCAAAAGTGCTCTGTCCTTCGCGCTTCAGTAGGCCAATAACTTCTAATTTCCGGCCCCAGATGGAGATGGTTTTTCCAAGTGGAATAGTGTTTGGATACAAGTTCTTTGCAATAGTGTTTCCGATGATGGCTACATTGCGGCCCGCCGCCGATTCGATAGGAGTAAAGTACCGGCCCTGATCAAGCTCGAAATACATCACTTTGAAATAATCATGCGAAACACCTACAATCGAGGCTTTTTCAACTACATTACCTCTATGTCCAACATTTCGGGAGGTGCCAACAAAAAAAGCACTTGCTTCGGCAGCCTGGCTGCGGTGTGAAATTTCATCCAACTCCGATAATTTAGGCTCGGGGCGCTTCATGTATTTCCACCAGGGATAATCGCTCTCACCCATGGCCCAACGCCATTTCTGGACATAAAGCACGTTACTCCCCAACGATTCGATGCTGCCACGGATGGTGCGTTCGATGCTATCGAATACCGTAAATACCGAGATAATACAGAAGATTCCAATGGTGATGCCCAACAATGAAAGCACTGTGCGGGTTTTGTTTGCCGCAACTGCCTGGATAGAGAATAGCAAGCTTTCGCCAATAAGTTTTACAAAAAGCATCGTCTCAAGGTTTAATTGCTGCTAAAAGTGATTTAACTGTTTGTCCATTAAAAAAACAATGGGGTAAAATTAATTTAAAAAAGTAAGCTGATCACTGTGTTGCCTCGGCTATTTTTAATATACTTGCAAACCCATACTCAATGTATTAATTGCCTGAAAAGCAACATTCTGCCATGTTAAAATCAGGAGATTTCTGTGTTCCGGGTATAAACCTCAATAGTTTTCAACAGATGAAAAAAATAAAACGAGCTTTGATTTCGGTTTATTATAAAGATGGGCTTGAACCTATTTTGAGAAAGCTTAACGAGTTAGGTGTTGAGATTTATTCTACCGGGGGTACTTTTAATTTTATCAGGCAACTGGGCATAAGGGCCTTCACTATTGAATCGCTGACCGATTACCCGTCAATATTAGGAGGCCGTGTTAAAACCCTTCATCCAAGCATTTTTGGTGGCATCCTGGCACGTCGCGATCAAGATTCTGACAAACAACAACTTATCGAACACAATATTCTTGAATTCGATCTTGTAATTGTTGACCTATATCCTTTCGGAGAAACTGTTGAAAATACAAACGATGAGCAGCAAATCATCGAAAAGATTGATATCGGAGGTATTTCTCTCATCAGGGCCGCTGCCAAGAACTTCAATGATGTAGTTGTTATTGCCGGCCGCCATTTATATACTCAACTGCTTGATCTGCTCGATAATAAAAATGGGGTTTCTAACCTTGAAGATCGTAAAAATCTTGCAGCAGAAGCCTATAATATTAGTTCTCATTACGATACTGCTATTTTTAATTATTTCAACAAGGATAGCTATATCCCTGTCTTCAAAGAGAGCTTTTCGGGTCTTCAGCCCATGCGTTATGGCGAAAATCCTCACCAACAAGGAGTTTTCTTTGGTAATCTGAAAGAGGTATTTGAGCAACTGCATGGCAAGGAAATTTCATACAACAATCTGGCCGACCTGGATGCAGCCATTGCCTTGGTACAAGAGTTTGATGAACCAACTTTTGCCATCATCAAGCACACGAATGCCTGCGGGTTGGCCACGCGCGATAAACTGATTGCTGCCTGGAAAGATGCCCTGGCTTGCGACCCAATTTCAGCTTTTGGTGGCGTGCTGATCACCAACCAAATCGTAGATACCGAAACAGCTCAGGAAATCAATTCGCTCTTTTTTGAGGTAATTTTAGCCCCCGGATATGCAGAAGAGGGACTTAACTTGCTGAAATTCAAAAAAAATAGAATAATTTTGCGGCAGAAATCTTTTAATTTCAAGTCGGTACAGTTTAAATCGGCGTTGAATGGAGTTTTGTGGCAAGAGAAAGATATGAGATCAGAATCCATTGGGGATTTGAAGTTGGTTACTCACAAGAGCCCCTCTGACGAAGAGGTGGCTGATTTATTATGGGCCAATAAGGTGGTAAAACACACAAAATCGAATGCCATTGTGCTTGCCAAAAACAAGCAATTATTCGGCAGTGGCACAGGGCAAACATCGCGTGTGGATGCCACCATCCATGCCATCGGGAAGGCTAAATCTTTTGCATTCAACCTGCACGGTGCTGTGATGGCGTCGGATGCTTTTTTCCCTTTTACCGACTCCATTGAGCTGGCCTATAAGTCCGGCATTACAGCAGTAATTCAACCGGGAGGATCGGTAAGGGATCAGGAGAGCATTGACTTTTGTAATGAACACAACTTAGTCATGGTATTTACAGGACACCGCCATTTTAGGCACTAATAAACTGCAAAACAAACAATAACAGATATAATATAGAAATCGAATATGGGACTTTTTTCTTTCTTGACACGCGAAATAGCCATTGATCTTGGCACAGCCAATACTGTAATAATCTTTAATGATAAAGTGGTGGTTGATGAACCATCCATCGTAGCCATCGAACGTAGTTCAGGAAAAATCATCGCCGTTGGAAAGCGTGCACAGATGATGCATGGCAAAACCCATGACAATATTAAGACTATCCGCCCCTTGCGTGATGGGGTGATTGCCGATTTTCAGGCAGCCGAGCATATGCTTAGGGAAATGATAAAAATGATCAACCACAAAAAGTCGCTGTTTCCTCCTGCCCTTAAAATGGTAATTTGCATACCATCGGGTATCACCGAGGTAGAAGAGCGTGCTGTTAAAGACTCGGCCGAACAAGCCGGAGCCAAGGAGGTGCGCTTAATTCACGAACCCATGGCTGCAGCTATTGGCATTGGCATTGATGTGATGGAACCCAACGGAACCATGGTTATTGATATAGGAGGGGGTACCACCGAAATTGCCGTAATTGCCCTGGGCGGTATTGTCAATAACAAATCAATCCGTATTGCCGGCGACGAGTTAAACGCTGATATCGAGGAATATATGCGTAAACAGCACAATATTGTCATTGGTGAACGTACCTCTGAATTTATCAAAATAGAAGTAGGGGCCGCGATATCCGAAATTGATAACCCACCATCCGATTATGCAGTGCATGGAAGAGACCTGCTGACCGGTATACCCAAGGAGATTTACGTAAACTATGCCGAAATAGCCCATTGCTTAGATAAATCCATCTCAAAAATTGAAGCAGCGGTATTGAATGCACTTGAAATGACCCCTCCTGAACTGGCAGCAGATATTTATAAAACGGGCATCTATTTGGTCGGGGGCGGTTCATTGTTACGCGGTTTGGATAAACGCATCTCGCTCAAAACCAAATTACCGGTTCATGTGGCCGAAGATCCTTTGCGCGCTGTGGCGCGTGGCACAGGAATTGCTCTCAAAAATTTCCATAAATTCAACTTCCTGATCAAATAAAAAATTTTTATACTTAATCCAAAGCAGAAGCTCACAAAGCCGGTATGCGGAACCTGTTTACGTTTATCTGGAGAAATCACTTTTATTTCCTCTTTGCCCTTCTTGAGGTAATTGCATTTGCTTTGATTATCAACAGCACAGTTTATCAGCGATGGGTTTTTGTTAATTCAACCCAAAAAATTACAGGATCGGTATATTCGGTTTATGCTAACCTGCAGGAGTATTTCAACCTCAGGAATACCAACCAGATCCTGGCCCGCGAAAATGCACTCCTGCACCAGGCCCTTCAGCATCCAACATACAGGCATGATGAAAAACCATTTGGAAAAGACTCATTGCCATATCCCTCTCAATATCAATATATTGATGCAAAAGTAATCAGCAACACGGTTACCCTTCGCAACAACTACCTGATGCTAAACAAAGGGAAGCGTCATGGCGTGGATAAGGATATGGCTGTGATATCCTCGAATGGTATTGTAGGTATTGTGATCAATGCCTCAAATAATTTCAGTTGGGTGATGTCGGTATTGAACGATAACACCAAAATAAACGGCAAACTCCTGAAAGACAATTATCAGGGGTCGTTGACCTGGGATGGCGGAAACTATCGGACTGGTACCCTCAGCGACCTTCCGGCACATGTTGGGCTGGCACAAGGCGATACAATTGTAACCAGTGGCTACTCTTTGTTGTTTCCCGAAGGAATTATGATCGGAACCATCGAAGATTTCAATATTGGCAAAGGAGATCATTTCTATACCATCAAAGTGCACTTTTCGGTTGACTACAATAACCTCAGGTATGTTTATGTGGTAAAAAACCTCATGCGCAAGGAACAAATTTCGGTAATGAAACACCTATGAACAGCACAATACGCTTAGTCATCCGTTTTGTGGTGCTGGTGCTTCTCCAGGTCTTGGTTTTGAACCATGTGCGCTTGGGGGGATATATGAATCCCTACCTCTATGTGCTTTTTGTTTTGCTATTGCCATTCTCTATTTCAGGCTGGGCATTGCTGATGTTGTCCTTTTTCCTGGGATTTACTGTAGATGTTTTCTCAAACACAGGTGGTATCCATGCCGCTGCCACGGTGCTGATGGCTCTTTTCAGGCCGAACCTGGTTAAATTGTATTACTCGAAGGAGGATTTTGAACCTAATGCCTCTCCAAGCCTAAAATACATGGGGTTTCAATACTTTTTAGGATACTCCCTGGTACTTGTTTCTATTCATCACCTGGCGCTTTTCTCTCTCGAAGTTTTTCGCTTTTCCGAGTTCGGATTCACCTTTCTGCGTGCTTTGCTAAGCATAGCACTCACACTTCTAATCATTATTATATCACAATACCTTTTCTATGTGAAGAAATAACACATGTTTATCGCTATTACCTCACCTTCAGACCTAACAGGTTTTCAAAACCTGTTAGGTCTGAAGTTATTCAGACTTAATAGGTTGTTGAAGAAATGTTAAACCCGAATGAGTAATAGCTTCTTATTGATAACTTTGCATTCCGTTCCATCGTTCAGTAATGAAATAATATGGTGACAGGTAGTTAGCTTTGAATTTAATATTCCATCAAAACCAAACCTCTATGAAAAATCATTTCTTTACGCTTTTGGCTATTATTGCTTTAATGGCAGCTTGTTCTTCCAATCCCTATTCCAAGTCCAGACCCTATGTTGTTGAAGGAAGTATTGCTTCCTGGGATTCGGGTTGGATTTATCTTCAATTTCGCGAGCAGGGGCAATTTATCACTATTGATTCGCTGCATTCGACCGATGGAAATTTCCTGTTTAAAAGTGAAATCACTTATCCCAAACTTGCTTATATCAGGCTAGAGGGTGTGAACCGCCCCATTAGCTTTTTTCTCGACGCTGGCAACATTCATATAGCTGCATCGTCCGACCAGATTGCCGATGCACGGATTACCGGATCGCCACCCCATGACATTTATAAGAAGTACATGGATGAAAACAAGGTTTATACCGATCGCGCTCAGGAGTTATATAAAGAGTATGAGGAAGCTAAGAAAGCAGGCGATA
>JAUXXY010000257.1 GCA_030684735.1 Bacteroidales bacterium
ACCAGCTTACTGTTTTACCTTGGCATTATACAAAAAATTGTACACGGTCTTGCATGGGTGATGACCAAGGCATTGCGTTTGTCAGGTGCCGAGAGCCTTTCGGTTGCCGGTAATATATTCCTGGGGCAAACCGAATCGCCCCTACTCGTAAAAGCCTATTTGCCCAAGATGAATAAAAGCGAGATGTTGCTCGTGATGATGGGTGGTATGGCTACTATGGCTGGCGGGGTGCTGGCAGCCTATATCAGTTTTTTGGGTGGAACCGATCCTGTGCAGCGTTTATTATTTGCCAAGCATTTGATCACTGCCTCGGTGATGGCTGCACCAGGTGCGGTAGTTGTGGCAAAAATGTTATTACCGCAAACCGAAGTGATTGACAAAACCATCGAAATTTCATTGGATAAAATTGGAAGCAATGTGTTGGATGCCATCTCGAATGGCACTTCTGAGGGACTGAAGCTCGCAGTAAATGTCGCTGCAATGTTGTTGGTATTCCTTGCTTTTATTGCCATGACAAATTTTATACTTATTAAAGTTGGAAGTTGGACAGGGCTTAACAGCGAAATTTTGGCTCTCAGCAATGGGCAATACAACGGATTGTCGTTGCAATTTATCTTAGGTTATGCGTTTGCTCCTCTAATGTGGCTGCTCGGTATTGCCCCGCAAGACATCACCCTGGTAGGCCGACTTTTGGGCGAAAAGATAATTATGACCGAATTTATCGGCTATGTAAGCCTCGCCGAACTAAAGGAAGCCGGTGCTTTTGCCTCGAGTAAGTCCATCATCATGGCCACTTACATCCTTTGCGGGTTTGCTAACTTTGCTTCAATAGGCATACAAATTGGGGGAATTGGCTCATTGGCACCTAACCAGCGGGTGCTGCTCTCAAGATTTGGCATCAAGGCATTAATTGGTGGCACGATGGCTTCTCTCTTTTCGGCAACCATCATCGGGATTATTCTGGGGTAATACTTTTTATTCAAATATATGTTAAAACCAGATGCGTCAATACCTTGATTTACTTGACTATATATTAAAATGTGGTGTTGAAAAAAACGATCGCACAGGCACAGGCACGTTGAGTGTTTTTGGCTACCAGATGCGCTTTGATCTTAATGATGGATTCCCTGCACTAACTACCAAGAAACTGCACCTGAAGTCTATTATTTATGAATTGCTCTGGTTTCTAAAGGGCGACACCAATATCAAGTATTTGAACGACAACGGGGTTACGATCTGGAACGAATGGGCCAATGACAACGGAAGCCTTGGCCCTGTTTATGGCAAACAATGGCGCAACTGGCAATATGGCGATAAAACAGTGGATCAAATCAGCGAAGTGGTTGAGATGATCAAACACAAACCCGACTCGCGTCGTATGATAATCAGTGCATGGAATGTGGGAGAACTCGATCAGATGGCTCTGCTTCCTTGCCATATTCTGTTTCAGTTTTACGTGGCCGATGGCAAGTTATCGTGCCAACTCTATCAGCGAAGCGCTGATGTGTTTCTCGGGGTGCCTTTCAACATAGCCAGTTACGCTTTGCTTACCATGATGATTGCACAGGTAACGGGTGTGCGACCTGGCGAATTTGTGCATACATTCGGCGATGCACACTTGTATCTGAACCATCTTGACCAGGCAAGGCTTCAACTTACACGCGACCCGCGGCAGCTGCCGAAAATGTGGATTAATCCTAAAGTTATGGATATTTTTGGCTTCAAATTCGAAGATTTCAGGTTAGAGGGATATGACCCCCTTCCGCATATAAAGGCAAAAGTGTCAGTGTAGAATTGATGATTGAGCTTGCTTGCCTATGCTTTGACCTATGGATAGGTGTCAAGGATCGAAGGTTGTAAATTTCAAAAAACACAATTGGAATATGAAAACCCTAAATTGTATTTTAAAATGATCTCGATAATTGCAGCAATTGCCACAAACGGATTGATTGGCAAGGACAACCGCTTGGTCTGGCACTTGCCAGCGGATATGCGCTTTTTCAAGCAAACAACCATGGGTCATGCGCTGATAATGGGCCGAAAAACATTCGAATCATTTGGAAAACCCCTGCCCGGCCGCACCTCAATTGTTATTACCCGTCAAAAAAAATTCCGTCATCCAGGAGTGATTGTGACTCATTCATTCTATCAGGCCCTCAATATGGTCAATACAAATGAAGAAGTTTTTGTGATCGGGGGGGCTGATATTTACCGCCAGGCTCTTCCGTTGGCACACAAATTATATCTCACCATTATTCATCACACATTCGATGGAGACACTTTTTTCCCCGAAATCAATTACTGTGATTGGAAGCTGATAAAAGATGAATACCGCGAAGCAGATGATGCCAATGCTTTTGCCATCAGTTTTCGCCAATACGAACGCATTGAACGATAATCAGCCTCGAAAAAATCCCCGATTATAAATCGCTAATCATCTCTTTCTATGTTTTCTGTTTCTTTTTCTTTGCAGCGGGGAACAATACATTATTTAATATAAGACGATAGCCCGGTGAGTTGGGGTAGAGGTTGAGATTTGTTACAGGATCGCCCACAAAGTGTTCATAATCCTCGGGGTCGTGGCCTCCATAGAAAGTAAAAGTACCATTGCCAAATGCACCGTGAATATAGCGTGTTTCGCCCTTTGCTTTGCTCTCGCCCATGATGGTAACAGTTGGTTTGATCACTTCGTTTCGAAAAGCTGTTGACTGTCCCATGAAGCCTTTAATCACAGTAACATGGTTTTGGCAGAGCATGGTTGGAACCTGATCCCATTTTGCCGAAAACTCGAAGAGTGTAAACAGGTCATTCACCTGTTTGCGTCCGGTTTTAAATACATCTATGTTCGATTTGGCATATTCGTATGGGTTGGTCACAATCTGAAAATCTGCAAACGCAAAAGTACGGCTGAAATCAAGCTTTTTCTGTGCATTAGGGTCAATGGGGTCGCCATCGAACATGGCATCGCATATGTCAACGCCCTCGGCAGCCAAAGCAATATCGAGGCTCTCAGGAGCAGAGCACATGGCAAAAAGGTAGCCCCCACCTATGACAAACTCCTGTATCCTCTTGGCTACAGACAATTTGAGTTGAGAAACTTTTGTAAAACCATTGCGCTTAGCCATATTTTCCAACGTTCGCACCTCATCCTGATACCAGGCGATATTCCGATAAGCTGACCAGAATTTTCCATACTGGCCGGTAAAATCCTCGTGATGCAGATGGAGCCAATCATAGAGCGGAAGCACTCCATCAATTATTTCCTGATTGTAGATTATATCATAGGGTATTTCGGAATACGTAAGGGCCAGAGTAACAGCATCGTCCCAGGGCTGGCTGAGCGGGGGAGAATATACAGCAATCTTTGGCGCTTTATGCAACTTCACCTCATCCATGTTCACCAAGGGATCGGCAATCTCATTGAGAATGCCTGATGCCTGTATATCAGCAATCACCTGGTAGGAAACATCCCGGATTATGCACTCGTTTTCAAAATTTTGATGGTGTTGAAACATGAAAGCACCACCACGGTAGTTGAGAAGCCAACTGATCTCAACATTTTGTGTTAGCACCCAATAAGCAATACCATAGGCTTTTAAATGATTGCGCTGGGTGTTATCCATTGGGATAAGCATGTAGGCAGAAAAGCCCTGAAAGGCGAATAGCACAATAAAGGCTGATATAATAATGGTACGTTTCATGCAGGGGGTCTTAATTATACTCACGATTATACAACGTTTAAATGCACAGTAAAGTTTCAACGCTTTAACCCTGATTTAAATGTTCAAAAACAATTAAGCAAGGAGCAATTAACGACTCTATTTCTTAACAGGCAGGTAAAGCAAGGCATTACGCAAACCCAGCCACAAAAAAATCAAGCCTGGTATCTGCACGATGTGAAAAATGCCATTAAAGTCGAAATCCCAGATCAGGGTAATAAAAACTGCCTCGGAAGCCTGAATGGCTGCAGCAATCATAGTTATTAAGATGCCCGCTGACATAAGCCACGCACCTCGTAGCCGCCTGCGAATGGCCAAGATGCTATAGACCACCAAAGCAAAGAGCATGGCAATGGCTTCGTAAATAATAAAAACGAAGAACGAACCGGGCACAAGCAGGGTGATCACATAAAATAACACAGCGATAGCAAGGATAGCGGGCGAAAGCCACACAGGAAGTGCAGTACGTTTATAATCACACATCACACCAATCACAAAAAAGGCGATGGCAAGCCCCAAGGCTAAGTTCAATGGTTGCCAGAAGATATAGTTCAAGCGTGCCGACATCTGGAATCCATGAGCAATGAAACCCATGAACGCTGCAAAAGCAAGCAAGCTGAAGGCCCAAGCCCATATTCTGGCCTTTGTTTTATCACGGCTTCGGCCAATGCTGATCAGATTAACAGCCATTGTGAAGGCAACAATAGCCAACACTACATCGGTAATGGCTGTGGTTTGCTCGGTCGGAATATCAATAAATTTAATCATGTTGATAATTTAAGATGGATTCAAGAGAACGGGATTTTCTATGGATCAATAATCCGGCTCATTCGTCGAATCGTACGAATCATCCATATCGTTAAGTTTCGAGGGAAATGTGACTACGTTTGGGCCCGAAGAGTAATCAGGGTTAAGGCTATGGGATTGTTCAGGAAAATAAGCTGTATCCTGCATATCCAAAAACAAAGCATATTGTTCAATGAATCTCAACTTTACCTCGCCCTGAGGCCCATTACGGTGTTTTGCAATGCTTAACTCGGCGAGACCTTGGGTGGAATGCCCTTCGCTATCCTGCAGTATATTGTAGTATTGGGGCCGATAGAGAAACAACACCAGATCGGCATCCTGTTCAATTGCGCCCGAATCGCGAAGGTCGCTCAGAATGGGTTTCTTCGGCCCGCCCCTGGTTTCAACTGCACGGCTAAGTTGCGAAATGGCAATAATGGGGATGTTCAGTTCCTTGGCAAGGCTTTTGAGCGATCGGGAAATATTGCTGATCTCCTGTTCGCGGTTGCCCTTGTTGTCGCCACTACCTGACATCAGCTGAAGGTAGTCAACAATGGCCATTTGTATGTCATACTGAGCTTTGAGGCGGCGGCATTTAGCCCGAAGCTCAAAAATTGTCAACGCAGGAGTGTCGTCAATATAAATGGGTGCTTTTTCTAAGTCCTTAATTTTTGTGTTCAATTGCTGCCACTCATGGCTTTCGAGAGTTCCTTTTTTCAGTTTTTCCGCAGGAAGCATTGATTCGGCAGCTATTAGCCTTGTAACAAGTTGTATGGCCGACATCTCGAGCGAAAAGAAAGCGATGGGTTGTTTAAAATCCACGGCAATATTGCGGGCCATGGTGAGCACGAAAGACGTTTTACCCATACCCGGCCTGGCGGCGATAATGATCAGGTCTGATTTCTGCCAGCCTGCCGTGAAGCCATCAAGTTTAGTAAATCCTGATGGCACCCCACTCAGGTGTCCTTCAATATTTTTTGCCCTCTCAATATTGTCAATGGCTTCCTTGATAAGCGTAGGCATGTCCATCACGTTACGTCTCAGATTCGACTCGCTCACGGCAAACAGGTTCTGTTCGGCCTTATCAAGCATATCAAACACATCCGTGGTGTCTTCGAAGGCATCCTGTATAATCTCGCTCGAAATGCGGATCAGCTCCCGCTGAATAAATTTTTGTATAATAATGTGGGCATGATATTCAACATTAGCAGCCGAGGATACCCTGTTGGTGAGCTGAGCTATGAAATAAGCTCCACCGACAATCTCTAATTCACCACTAGATTTTAATTCGTTGGTCACGGTGAGGATGTCCACCGGCTCGGAACGACGAAAAAGTTCCACGATGCCCCGATAAATCATTTGGTGGATTTCGCGGTAAAAAATCTCAGGCTTCAGCTTATCTATCACAGCTGTAAGCGCATCTTTCTCAAGCATGATAGCACCAAGTACAGCTTCTTCAAGCTCAAGAGCTTGAGGGGGGAGTTTGCCATGCTCCATAATATTCTGAATGGCAGTGGGTTTGGCAACGCGTTTGCGTGTTCTATCTGCGAGGGTATTACTTACTTCGTTCATGATTCAAAAGTAGGCATTAAAGCATAGCCCAATAAAACATTCCCCTGGAAAACTTATCAACAACAAAGAGGCAGCAAAGTCATCTTCGGCGACCCTCGGAATATGATTGAAAATAGGTTCGTGATCAGAATAATTGCAGCAAGGCCTTCATCGCACGAATGCAATACTCGGCGCTGGCTTCCGCTTTTTTTATATACACCTGTATGGCATGAGTTTCATCAGGCATGTTAGTAAAATCAATGCCCGCAAAAACATCTTTCGCAAAAATTGGATGGTTTGCTGCAGTTTCAACCGAAAAAACGTTTTTCCATTGCAAAAAATCCATCACGCCATTGGTGGCGGGGTGGTAATAGAAACCTTGCCTGATTACCTCCGATAAATCTATCACGTTTACTTCTCCATCCTTTTTATTACATTCAAGAGATGTCTCAATCAACTGTTTCAGCCATGTGTCATCATAAACCAGGAAGGTCTTGGTTGAAGACTGCAGTACAGATAAAATATTGCAGAATGCCTCCAGAGGGTTTTTGGCCGATCTAACATAAAAATGCTCGATTACAGTACCGGTATCAACATTAACCAACTCGCTAACAGAGATTTGTATGGGCAGATGATAATAAGGCCCTGTTCCATCTGCCAAGGGCACAGCGGGTCGTTGATAGTAAGCTTTCAACAGAAACAATGGATAAGAAATATTGTCTATCAGGGCTTTGCCAGCTTCGGGGTTGATGAAGGGCTCATTTTTCAGATGTGCCTTCCATTTCATTTGCTGTATCGGGTTACTAAAATGATCTTCCGGAATATCGCCGGCCAGGTACATTTTCTTTTTCACCAATACATACCGTTCTTCGAGGCTCATCCATTGCCAATCGAGAACAGAGTTTTTTGGAATTGTCTTATGACAATGTCCCTGAAAATCGCAGGGATAGGGGCGGTGACAATGAGGCCCAACCTGAATGGCAGGCGAGGCAGGCAGGACTGCAACCTTGAGTTGTTCCTGTATCTCGTTTGCAATATAATCCTGGCGAGAAAGAACCTCGCCCGTAACATCCTCAATCGTAAATAGTTGACCAAGTTCGATCTCGCCCTGTCTCACATAATTCTTATTTAGGCGAATGATAGAAATCCCGGCCAGTTCAATGCCTGTGCCCGTTATCACATGATACTGTAAAGCCGCATCCAACAGGAAAGTATCACTGATTTCCAGGGAGCTTTTTACCTCATAGGCAAACCATTCACCATCCTTCAGCACAAGAATATCCAATGCAACCAATACGGCATTGTGGATGAACGCGGCTTCATAAATCACCGAGGTGTTGTTTTCGATGAGTGCTAAAGTTTGTAGCACTGAACGCGAATACTGGAACGGGGTTGGAGGAGTACAATCTATGCCTCCTGGAAAGAGTTGCCGGGCTAACACTCCAACATCGGTTCCACGCCTGAACTTTGCCAGTTGCTCGGGTGGAAGAGGATCGCGCAGAAAATATCGGTTTTTATGCAGATAAAGCGACTTGTGGCACTGCACACCACGAATGAACGAAGATTTTGACAGAACGTGTTTGCTCATAGGTTGCCTTTGCTAAATACCAAAAATATAACAAAGTACCCAATTGAGAATCACCTATCGCAATATACTAACCATTTTCTTTCATATCCACGATCCTACTACCCACAACCGCCAGGGCGCTGACGTAGGAACCCAATAGCGATCTGTGATATTTTATCATAGCAACGAGCAAAAAGGTATAGCTGAAGAAGTAATGAAAGAGGTGCAGTCCTCAAATTTGTGGAAAAATCCCTTGGTAACTGAATTATCAGCATTC
>JAUXXY010000263.1 GCA_030684735.1 Bacteroidales bacterium
ATCAATTCAACGATATCTTTTTTGCCACTGATGGCCACGTGGTACTTGCCAATTTTTTGGCTGTAAGGCAGTTCACCCACACCCTAAACCAATCGCGACATTCTGAAATGCAGGTTTTCCCGGGCGAAGTGAACGCAGCAGGCTTGCTTGACGAAATCTACCACCTGGTGCTACGCGAATATGAAAAGAAAAAAAATCCGTTAGCCTTCAAAAAAGCTTTTAGCGAAACCAGTAAAAAGGTCGGAGCTACAAAACTTAACCAGTTGCTGGTTGATTTTGTTGAAACCTTTCCACCGAAGGATGTATATACAGGCGTTCTATCGGCAAGCGAATACCTGAAAGGCATAAGCGAGGGCAGATCAAATGCGTCAGTAACACTCGAAGAGGCCATGATGCTTTTTCTGGCAAATTACAACCCTGCAAATAATAAACTGAAGGAGCTTTTTGATGAAAACTACTTGGCCGAACTCCGATCATTCAGAAAATTGAATGATGTGTTGGATGATTTTTTTAAGACCCAGCCCACATTTGGCCCCGATAACCAGGATATTTTCACCTTACTCAAAACTCCTTTGCTCACAGCTCCCGGCGATTTATATGCCTAACTCGATTATATCCTTGATCACTGGAGAGATATTCTACCCGAGCACCTGATCATACGCATTCTCAAGGGCAAAGACCTGATGAAAGAAGATTATCAGCCTGGTTTTCACGCAGGTACAGCGCCAACGATCGCCCCTGTCTACAAAGTTGGAGCAGCTGATGACGGGCTTTTCAGCATTGGCAAATCGGGTTACCAGTTTGCACAGAAATCACTGAAGGATTACGAAGAGCATGAACGTTTCACACCCGATACACACTGGATGCCCCGTGTGGTCTTGTTGGCCAAAAACGCCTACGTATGGCTCGACCAACTCTCAAAAAAACATCAGCGTGAAATAAGGCGGCTTGATCAGATACCGGATGAAGAGCTGGATCAACTGGCACGGTGGAATTTCAACGGCCTCTGGCTCATAGGTATATGGGAGCGCAGCGATGCCTCGAAACGGATCAAACACATCATGGGCAATATTGATGCTGTGTCCTCGGCTTATTCGTTGTATGACTATGAGATTGCCACCGACCTGGGTGGAGAGCAGGCTTACCAAAGCCTAAACGAGCGTGCCAAAGGGCGCGGTATCAGGTTGGCCAGCGACATGGTGCCTAACCACACCGGGCTTTATTCAAAATGGGTGATCGAACATCCTGATTACTTCATTCAAACCCACGTTTCACCGTTCCCGGGCTATGGTTTCGCAGGAGAAAATTTATCGCTTAATCCTGATGTCGAAATCAGGATAGAAGATGGCTATTATTCGCGGTCGGATGCTGCCGTGGTTTTTCGGCGGATTGACAAAAACACCGGCGATGTGCGTTATATCTATCACGGCAACGATGGCACCAACATGCCCTGGAACGATACGGCCCAGCTCGATATGCTGAAACGGGAAGTACGGGAAGCCGTGATCCAAAAAATCTTTGATGTCGCACACAGGTTTTCAATCATCCGTTTTGATGCAGCCATGACCCTTGCTAAGAAACATTTCGCGCGCCTTTGGTACCCAAGACCGGGCTCAGGGGGCGATATCCCGTCGCGGGCAGATTTTGCCATGAGCGAAGAAGATTTCGACGCCATGTTTCCTGTTGAGTTCTGGCGCGAGGTGGTGGACCGTATCAACCGCGATTTGCCAGAAACCCTGCTTCTTGCCGAAGCATTTTGGCTCATGGAAGGATACTTTGTGCGAACCTTGGGTATGCACCGCGTGTATAACTCAGCCTTTATGCACATGCTGAAAAATGAAGAGAACGAAAAATACCGAGATCTCATCACTAACACGCTGGAGTTTGAACCAGAAATCCTTAAACGATATGTGAATTTCATGAGCAATCCCGACGAAGAAACGGCCATACACCAGTTTGGATCGGACGGAAAATATTTTGGAGTTTGCGTGTTGATGACCACTTTGCCCGGCCTACCCATGTTTGCACACGGCCAGGTTGAAGGTTACACCGAAAAATATGGGATGGAGTACCAACGTGCCTATTACAACGAGTTGCCTAACCAGGGGTTGATAGAACGGCACCAACGGGAAATATTTCCGTTGACCCAACAGCGATACATCTTCAGCGATGTGGATCATTTCAACATCTTCGACTTTATCAGCGAGCATGGCCATGTAAACGAAAATGTGTTTGCCTATACCAACAAATCAGGAAATGAACGGGCCTTGGTTTTATTCAACAATAAGTATGAATCAACTACAGGCAAAATCTTTACTTCGGCTCCGAAACTTAGCAGGCAGGGTGCGGAAAAAGCAACACGCTCCATTGGCCTTGGCGAGGCTTTGTCCTTAAATAAAGGTGATAAAATTCACTACATCTTCAAAGAGTACATCTCGGGCCTGGAGTTTCTGCGCAGCAGCGACGAAATACACCAACACGGCTTCAGTTGGGGGTTGCAGGGTTTTGAATACCGTGTTTTTATGGATTTCAGGGAAACGCATGACGATAATGGAGCTATTGAAAAGTTGTGCGCCGAACTCAATGGAACAGGGGTGCAGAACATAGAAGAAAAGCTTACCGAGCTAGAGATGCAACCGCTGCACGATGCCTTCGAACATTTGCTGGCCGATGATGTCATAGATTTTGTGATCCGGCATTTGATCAAATTCGAAAGCGAAACCACCGACGAACCCAACCTTGCATTCATTACCCAACGCTTTGAGGTACTTCTCGACCACCTCAGGCCTTATTTATCTGTTGACACTCAGACCAACACAGCATCCTCTTGGTTTGCTGACGCATTGAAATCCATACATCGCTCTTTTGACTTTGTGTGGATTAAACAGGATTTACTTGGTGATTTTTTCTCAAAAGTGCCTGCCAATTCATTGGAAGATATGCTTACAATAGGAAGCAAGAATTTATACCGCGAAAATGTGATCATTTTCATGGCATATCTTGTCCTTGACACCATACAGGCAGCCAAAGAAAACGGGAAAGGAAAATATGAGCCTGTCAGCGGGCTGCTGTTGCATAAATCCTTGCATAAAATACTCCAACGAACCGGTCGCGGAGAAAATGACATTGACTTAGATATTACCTTGATAGGAATACTTCTACGGCATCCCAATCCACTGTTTTGTTTCAGCGAATTTGCCACCCAACAGCCACCTGATAAATTACCTGAACACAAAGTGCGGGAATTACTCGAATGGCTTGATGATCCTTGGGTGAAAAACTTCATTGGAACCAACCAGTATGAGCAGGTTTGGTATTACAGTAAAGAAAACTTCGAAGAACTTGTAGGTTGGCTTTTTACCGCTTCCTTGTTCTGTTACTTCAAAGAAGATTTTTTTGATAACAATGACCCGGAGCTTGCCATAAGTGTTTTCCTGCAATCGGCCAAACTTGCCCTTTTGTTGAAAGAAACTTCTGAAAAGTCTGGATATAAGTACGAGAAGCTGAAACAAAACATAGAAATGTTAAGCCGGATTTGATATTCAGGGGTTTGTAAAATAATCGTGTGTTCACTTTTTCCTCACATATCAATCAGCTCTTTTGTGTTGTAGCAAGAAACAAAGGAATATTCAGCATACCATCAAAATGTGACCTTAAAGCGAGGGACGCATATTAAGTATTTATCTTATGTTTTTACAGAACATGGAATATTAATGCTTTCGAGCGTACCAAATAGTGAATGTGGGCCGACAAAGTAAATATGTTCATTATTGATACTTGAATCCAACCGAAGATTCTTTGTGCTTCTATTATGTCGTCATAAAGTAATTACCCCGAATTTAGGCTTTTTTGGCCTATTTCGGGGTAATTTTTTACACTTTTCATCAATGCTGGTTGTTGAGAATCAATAATTTAATCAATTCTCGACTGTCCCACAATAATAACGGGGCACCTTAAAAATAAGTAACAAAAGATCAATTTGTCCTGATTCCGGATTTCTCCTCTTTGTTTTCCTTTATCACCTCTACTTTATACCCAAGCTTTTCAATGGCTTCGCACAACTTTTCTTCGTTCGTCCGTGAATTGCGATAACCTATCGTCACTATTTTTGTGGGCACATCGGCCTCGACCGAAGTCACGCCTTTCTCGAAAGTCATGTGCTTTTCAATTTTCTGTTTGCACGAATGGCAATCGAGGTTGGTTTGAATTTTTACAAGTTTTCGATCACTGGTTTTTTGAGCAACAAGCTGCCCTGTCGATAAAACGAGCATGATAATGGCCAGTGTAAGTGTCATTAATAAATTTTTGTTTTTCATAATACTATGCTTCTGTTAATTAGTCAATTGTATAGCGAATGCCGGCATAGATCTTGCGTCCAAGGATTGGCCCCCAAACCATTGAAGAATCGAAATAATTACCGTAAGGATCATTGGCGGCAATAATGGGGTCTTTTTGAACGAAGTTTGTGAGGTTTTCAACCCCCGCATAAATGTTCCATTTGCGGAAAAACTTTGTAACCTGGGCATGGATGATGGTATAAGTAGGAGCTAATTCCGGTCGCTGATATTCGGCAGGGTTCATCTGTGTATCGGGCAAGCGGGCATCGCCGTTAAACTGGGAAGTAAAATCGAACTGCCACTTGTGAAGGTTGGTGGCATACGACAAGTTTACCAGCCCTTTGTACTTATTAATTAATGGTTTGCGAACTAATTCGCTGTTTTGGGTCACTTTAACATCGCTCCAACGGTAAGCCAGCACCACATCCAGGTTTTTAATGGGTTCCCACATCATCTCGATCTGATAGCTATTGGCAAATGCCTTACCATCAAGGTTGTAGATGTATATCTCCGATGTGCTCCTATCCATGTCAACGATTACCTGGTCCAGAAAACTCGTACGGTAGGCTTCAGCACTGATGGTGAGTAAACGTCCGTTGAACTCGAAACAACGGCTTAGGTTTGCACCAACATTTACAGCCCTTTCCATGCGGGGTTTCTCCTGAATAATGATTCGGCGTGAGGTGGCCAGCAATTGGTTGTTTTCGGCAATGATCCGTGCACTGCGATAGCCCATACCGGCCGAGGCACGTATGGTGGTGTTGCTGTCAATTTCATAACGCAGGTGCAGGCGCGGAGTGGCAAAAAACCCGTAATCATTGTGATAATCGGCCCTGGCACCGGCAATCAGTATCAGCTTGTCGAAATTATTATATGTGTATTCGAAAAACGCACCGGGTACCAATTCGTTGGCCACAAAACTGCTATCGTTCAACTTTTCGTTGTAATGGTCGAGCTGAAAGCTTGCACCGGTGGTGAACATGTGAGCGGTATTGTTGATGTATGATTGTATCAGCAAATTGGTATAAAAACTTTGCTGCACTCCTTTGTAGTTATTATGTCCGTATAAGGCGTTGCGTTCGTGGTAATTAGCGTTGGTGATCCATCCCACACTGGTCGAAGACCGTTGGCGTGATATCCAACCAAGTTTCGAAAACGCTTCAAGATGTTTGGTTTTTATATCAATCAAATAGGGATCACGCAGGTTGGGCGCATTTTCGGACAGGCCAAGCATTTGGCCGCCTTTACGGCTCTCAGCTAGCACCCTCACGCCAAAACGGGATTCCAGTTGAGGCCCCACATAATTCCATCGGTTCATCACGTTGATTTGCTCGGTAAGGGGATGGTCGAGAAGAAAGTCGCCATTGTGATCTATCTTCCGGTCGGTTTTACTGGCATGGGCCAAAATACCGGTACTCCATTTCTCATTTATCTTGATGGCAGTATTAACATTGGTTTCGATCTGACCTACGTCGCCCAAAAACAGGTTTAAATGCAGTTTTTCGCTCTTTTCGGGCTTTTTATATTCAACGTTTATTTGTCCTGATACCGATTCATAGCCATTGATTACTGAGGCAGTTCCTTTGGCCACTTGTATTGATTCCATCCAGGGGCCGGGTATATACATCAGTCCGTAGGTGGAGGATAAGCCACGGAGGTTAGGAATGTTTTCGAACATCATCTGGCTGTACTTCCCAGGGATACCGAGCAATTGAATTTGTTTGGAGCCCGAAATAGCGTCGGCATACGAAACATCCACCGAGGCGTTGGTTTCGAAACTCTCAGAAAGATTGCAGCAAGCGGCTTTTTGTAGCTCAGCCTGTGTAATAACCTGTGTTTGAATTGGTTTAAGCAACGAAAGGTGGGCGCCTGCCTGCCGGGCGGTTATCTCAGTGCCTTCAATCTCGCGCGAGGCCTCAAGCACTACTTCCAGGCGACGCTGTTGCGGCCCAGCCACAAGGGTATCGCTTTTGTATCCAATATAACTGAAAACCAAGCGATCGTATCCGTTCAGTCGGTTGATGCCATAATTTCCTTTTGCATCAGATGCAACGCCCACAGTGGTGCCAGCCCAGTAAATATTTACACCCACCAAGGGGTTTTTGTGACCGTTGCCGTCTTTTTCGTAAACAATTCCTTTGATGTCCTGGGCTTGCAAAACACCAAAAGCAAACAATAGGTGCAAGAAGAGGACATGTTTTATTAAAATTTTCATATATTCCTGTTTTTAAATCAATTAGCTAATAGAAATTCATTACTGCAGCGATGCTGCAATATCCGAACTTAGGTCGGAAAAGTATTAGCAAACAGGAATATCGAATTTGAGTTGGTGCATGGCAGTGAGCAACTGCCGGCCATAAATGGGGGGCGAAGGGTCGTCGTGCATCAAAACCGATAACAGCTCCTTCGGTCCAGAATCAAAAGAAACATTATCCGGTAAAATGCAGACAATATAAGGCAGGGTAATCTCTAATTCTTTAGAATGTGAAACCTGGTATTCGGTATCAAGTAAAATGACGTTTTTAATTGTTGTGCAGCAGCCTGCTGGGTTACATTGGTCTTGGCCTGATGAATTGGTTTGGCCCTTTTCGCTGCAACAAGCAGCATGATTTTCGGGTTTGTGATGGTCGCACGCATTGGCATCATGTGCATTGTCGCAAGTAGCTTCGATAAGAAGGAATGTAGTTGATTGCCTGGTGCAGGAGCAGTAATGCCTGAACACAGATATACCGGTGGTAAGTGCTAATATGAGCACTATTAAAAAGTTTGATATTACTTTTCTAATCATATCCGGTATTTGAATACATGGAATGTATCGCTCGGCAAAATTAATAAATATTTGTACCCCTATGCAACAATTTGCTCTTTAACTTGCTAAAAATCCGCATTTATGAACAATCAGAGGTTGAACCACGCAAACCTTATCGTATATTTGTAGAACAAATTAACCCTTGTAAAACATCCCTATTAGTATTTATAAACAAAACTCAACTACATATAGTTCAATTTTACAAAACCAATACGCATTGAATCATGAGTCTGTCGAAATATTGAAAGGTATCTATGGCTGAGCGCTTCATACTGTTCACTAGCCTGTTTGACTACAGCTTAATCATTGGGGAATACCCTTTATCATTAAATTGTTACTTCAATCGCAAAATAAAATGAAAAAAGTTGTTTTTCTGATCGTCCCGCTTATCCTGTCACTTTGCCTGAATGCACAGGACTTTGCACCCGTGGGTGCCCTTTGGCATTATAATGAGCGGAGCCCAAATTCACCTCATCATGGATACATGACCATTCGTTCGGTTGAAGAAGTGATGTTTCAAGGTAAGTTATGTCGAAAGCTTGTCAAAGTCGGTGAATATGTTTGTATGCCCAGGCCTTCGGTGGAGTATGTTTACAGCGAGAACGGTGTTGTTTATTTTTGGGATGGACACTTTAATGAGTTTCAGGTTTTGTATAATTTTAACACCCCTGTAGGTGGCACCTGGACATTCAAGGTTTATTGCATTATGTATCATACAACAGATATTCATACAGCAGTAGTTACTTCAAAATCTACAGTGACTATAAACAACCAACTGCTCAATACCATGAACGTAACCTACATCTGGAGCTTTTCTCCGCCTCAGTATAATGCTGTTATTTACGAAAGGCTTGGCAATGTTTCAACCTATATGTTTATGTATATCTCCAGGCTTTTTTGGAGCTGCGATTATGTATATGCAGCAGGTCTCCGGTGCTATCAAGACCCTGTATTTGGTTTTTATACAACAAATCCTGCCATTCCCTGCACTTATATCAACACAAGTATAGCACCTCAGGGGCAGAATCCGAAATATCAGGTGTTTCCGAATCCTGCATATGACCTCCTGAATATCGTGGGCAACCGCGATTCAGACCTTGTGTATCAATTCCTTGATTCTAGTGGCAGGGTTTGCAAAGAAGGTAAACTCCCCTCAATAGAAAATACACTAGATATATCTGACCTACTGCCAGGCTTTTATCTGCTACGGTTGGCCGATGGTTCTCAAAAGTATAGTTGGCTCAAGATTGCAAAAATCAAATAGCGGTTTTGTACTAAGCTTCTGAAAATCTCAAGTTTTGATTCGCTTTGTTAATGAACAATTACAAACTGTTTGAAAAATCTATGTTGTTCTGTTGTGATTGCCAGCAGATAAATCCCGGGTTTCAGCGATTGAATGTTGACCTGTCCCTGGTTTTTCAACCCAAAGCTTGAACCAGAATTAACTGACAATAAAATCCGGCCCGCCACATCAAGCACATTCAAAGCCTCAATCTCGCCTGCATTATCAGGAATTCGATAATTTATTAAATCGCTGGCCGGATTTGGAAAAATCTGAAGGTCAATCCACTGTATAACAGTGTTTTCAATTCCAGTAAGGTTGTCAGTATATATCTTCATAGCCGGGTCGCCTAATATATTATTTGAATAGAAACACCACCGCAGGGCCCCTTCCTCCCACTGGCCCGGTGCCGTAACCCATGGGGCAGTGCGGATCTTGGAATGTTGTTGCGTTTCGCCGATGCGATTGTAGCCAAGCGTATAAAGCGAATGAACAAATTCGCGGTGCAGATGGGCCGAGGGGCCTTCGGTTTGCCCTTCGTTGAACCAGCCATAGCGGCTGTTAAAAGCTCCGGCCACAGCAAAATTTTGAATTTTGAGCATGTTCTCGGCAATACAATCGTTTACGTTGAACCCACCACAATTACAGCCGTGCGTATAAATAATACAGTAGTTGTGATTTATCCCGTTTACACCGCTGAAGTTGGCATCGGTGATATCAACGTTGCTCATCCGCATGGCATAGGTATAGTTGCTGTGTCCGGAATGATGAATGAGTGTCTTGCCATTGTTGATCTTCGATCTGAGTTGTGATGCAGACCATGTACCCAAATCACGATCATACATTTTTTCAATGCTCGATGTTTCGGGTATTCCAATAGTGATGTAACCATTATCGTCGTGATAACCAATCAGCAAATCCAGGTAATCACCGCCCCATGATAGAGGGTTATCCCACAAATGTTCGCCTACCAACAATGAATTGGTTAATTCGTTTGCAACAGGTTGGCTCTGATATTTATACACCTTATTGAGCATGTTAGCTTGTTCAGCTAGGGTGCTGAAAGGCAGCCGGGCTACGGCCACATCAGGCAGCAGATCATCTTCGCCGGGTTCGCCCCAACGATTGTTGCCATTGTTGTTCCATGTGCCATCGAGCGATGAATAATACAGGTCGGAAGGAATGTTTTCGTCTTCATAAACGGATGATGATTGCACATGGCAATAAAATCCACGATAAGGAACAAGCTCTATATCGCCACCCAGTAAAATATAGCGGACATCATCTTGCTGGTAGCGTTCGATGATGTAGTTGCGGATTTTTTCCTGTAAATCGTTTCCGGGTGAGATTAAATTGATTTCATCGGGGCTTATGATGGCAGAACTGAGCGACTGTGTCGTATAGAAACTTCGCAGGTTGTCAAACGCAGCCTTAAATGATTGTGGGGTAATGATTTGCAAGTCGAGGATGTTTTTCTTAGCGGCATAAGGATATAGATGCAATATTTCGGGATTGTCAACCATGTTCAGGATGATGTTTTTCACCGTTTCGCGGTCAGAAAGGTTTTTTAGTGCTGATTTTGAATCATCACACAGCTTGGTATTTACTGTAACTAATGCCTTGCGATACCATATAACTTTTCCTTCGGCAGGATTATATTTCACCGGGGTGAAACTGCTCATGGCAATTAAGTGGCCGTTAAGAATACCTGTTTGTAATCTACTGTTGGCAATAAATGGAATTTGTTCTTTTGAATTATAAACCTCCTGATTCATCACAAACTGGCCGGATTGTCCTTTTGAAAGAGGCGATGAATGTTGTCGAGGAAACAGAATGTATGAACCCTCCATCTCTTGCTCTTCCAGAAGTTCTATTTTTAGAGAAAAGGCTTCTTCGCCCGGTGGAAGTAATATATTCACCGAACGATAGGGCAGCATGGGTTCGCCGATGCGGGCATGCTGCATCAACCCCTGAAATTGCACCAGATAAAATTGGTGGTGTGTGATTATTGTTGGTGGCTCGAAACTGTAAGTCACCCTAATTTCCGTAGCCCATAAAAGCATAGATATAAGAAGTAGAAGCAGAAACAAGAGGTGCTTTTTCATAATGCAGATGTTTACAAGAGTTAATAATCACAGCTATACAACACTTTTGTTCTTGTTCAGCAAAGGTAATCCATTTAGTTGGTGTGCGGTTATCTCTCATATAACATGAGTATTTCAAAGGACAGGTTGCACTATATGAAAGAATTCCATAATTTTGGAAACCGATACAGGCTGAATAATTGGTGTATCCTGAAAACCTATATGTTAATTTGCTATTTTAGCAACACAGAACCCATCATTATGGAATACAACATTTTATCACCCAACATTTTTGAAGGAATACTGACGGTTACCGTCAGTCGGCCTGAAGCCCTCAATGCATTGAACACCAGCTTTTTTGAAGAGATGGATCACCTGCTTTCGGCGGTTGAAAACGACCCTGCTGTGGGTGTTCTCGTGATAACAGGCGAAGGAAAGGCGTTTGTGGCTGGCGCAGATATTGCCGAAATGGTAAACATGACGCCCACCGACGCCAATCGTTTTTCGTTGCGCGGACAGCAAATTTTCCGCAAAATGGAGCAGATCGAAAAGCCTGTTATTGCTGCCATCAATGGTTATGTCTTGGGTGGCGGGCTGGAGCTTGCCCTTGCTTGCGACATTCGTGTGGCTTCGGGCAGTGCCAAATTTGGCCAACCGGAAGTAAATCTGGGTTTGATCCCTGGTTTTGCCGCCACACAACGATTATCACGGCTTATTGGACTGGGCAACGCCCTGTGGCTGTTGATGACTGCTGAAACCATCAATGCGCAGGAAGCCTTACGTATCGGCCTGGTTCAAAAAGTATTTGAAGAGAGCAATGTGGTAATCGAGGCTCAAAAAATGGCTGCCCTTATTCTCGCCAAAGGCCCTTCAGCGGTTCGAAAAATCAAAAACGTGGTGCGAAATGGCTTAGAAATGGACTTCGATACAGCTTGCAAGCTCGAGGCATCAGAATTCGGATCTCTCTTTGGCAACGAAGGCACAGTGGGCATGCGAGCTTTCCTTGAAAAACGTAAACCTAATTGGAATCATTAATTTAAGATCACCAATAATTGGATGTGACAATCCGATATTGGTAATCGAAAAACCACAATCGTAAATGAATTACAACGAACGACTAAGTAATGTTGCCGTACTTGGTGCGGCCGGCAAGATGGGCAGCGGAATTGTATTGCTCACTGTCATTGAGATGGCCAATCGCTGTCTTATCGAAGGCAAAGACCCCTGCGAAGCAAGCCTCCACGCCATAGATGTTTCACCATCGGCTCTCAATGGCCTGATGAAATACCTCAGGACACAGGTGCTCAAAAGTGCGGAGAAATCAACCATACAACTTCGAAAATGGTATTCGGGCAACCCGGCACTTATCGAAAACGAAGAAATCATCAACCGGTATGTAATGGATGTACTAAGCGTGGTTAAGCCTAGCACACGTATGGAAGCTGCCTGGGACGCCTATGTGATTTTTGAAGCCGTGAGCGAAAATCCCGACCTAAAGGTAAAATTGTTCTCAAGTATCAACGAGCACAACCCAAACCAGCCTTGGTTTCTTACCAACACATCATCTATTCCTATTGGCGAGTTGAACAAAAAGGCCGGACTGAACGGTAACATCATCGGGCTTCATTACTATAATCCACCGGCCATCCAGAAGTTGCTGGAAATCATTACTCCGGCAGAAATCAATCCACATCTGGTGGAATTTGCAAACCAACTGGCCGGGAATCTCCAAAAAACAGTAGTCCACGCCAATGATGTGGCCGGTTTTATTGGCAACGGATTTTTTATGCGCGACATTTTGTTTGCAGTAAACGAAACCATGCGGCTTACTAAAGAAATGTCCTTGCCACAAGCCTTATATGTGGTTGATAAAGTAAGTCGCGATTACCTGGTGCGACCGATGGGCATCTTCCAGTTATCGGATTATGTGGGCATTGACGTCTGTGTTTTCATCATGGCGGTGATGAACGAAAGACTAACGGGCGAAAACGTGCAATGTTCATTATTTGAACAGCTCATGAAACAGGAAGTCATGGGCGGACAGTTCGCCGACGGCAACCAGAAAGATGGAATCTTCAAATACATAAAAGGACAAATCGTAGCAGTGTATGATCTGAACACCAAACAATACATTGAACTGAAGGCCATTGCCGACGTAGGTGACAGCTTCCTTGGCCCCATGCCTGCAAGCTGGCAGCCTTGGAAACTGGCCATCAAAAGCCGTACACGCGAAATCATGCTGCAACAATATTTTGATGAATTGAAGCAGATGCAAACCACAGGTGCAGTTTTGGCCAAAGCATACGCCATTAATGCCAAACAAATCGGGCAGCAACTGGTAAGAAATGGCGTTGCCCATAAAACCGATGATGTGAATACTGTGATGACGACCGGCTTCTTCCATGCCTTCGGACCGGTAAATGACTACCTCTAAAACTTTGACAATTATGAAGAAAATGAGAAAAAGGGTCTTTCTGACCGCAGGCTATAACACTATTTCGATGGGAACGGGCCGCAAAGAGTTCAACCCCAAAAAGCAAATGCCCGGATTGGAGCATTACCTGAAACAGGCTGGACAAGCCAGTATTGCCGCCATTGGCGGAGCACACCTCATTGATGAATGCGTGGTAGGTAATTTTATGGCGTCACGTTTCAATAAACAGGCGCACCTGGGTGCTTTTATGCCAATGATTGATGAAGGCTTGCGCTACAAACCCGCTGTGAGTACCGAAGGTGCCTGTGCATCAGGCGGATTGGCGTTACTAATAGGAATGCGCTCGGTGTTGGCCGAAACAGCAGACATGGTGTTGGTTATTGGAGTGGAGGTTCAAAATACTGTAAAAGCCATCTATGGTGCCGACATATTAGCCGGCGCAGGTTGGTATTCTAAACGCAAGGAAGGCCATGCATACTTTTTCCCTGGTCAGTTCAGCAACCGTGCAGGCGCTTATTTCGAAAAATACGGGCGAGATTACGCACGCAAAGGTTTTGCAAAATGGTTTGCCATCGCAATCGAAAATGCCCGCCTTTGCCCCACCGCCCAGGAATATGAAAACACTGTAGAAGACCTTGAAAAACTGGCGCTTACCGAACCCAACCCTATGTTTTTTACTGACCATCTGACCGTATTCGATTGCAGTAAGGTATCAGACGGAGCAAGTTCAATCGTTGTAGCGTCGGAAGAAGGATTGAAAAAAGCAGGAATTTCTTTATCCGAAACTGTCGAAATTACCGGTTGGAGCCAGCTCGAAGAAGACATTACACATGAACCTGACGACCTCACCATCATGAGCACCATGGCAGAAGCTACCAAACAAGCATTGAATACGGCGGGGATCACCATCAACGACTTGTCCACCATCGAAACACACGACTGCTTTACTATTGCCGGAATCCTGTCGGTAGAGGCCATCGGGTTCGCAAAACCAGGAGAAGGACCAACATTTGTTGCCGAAGGTCATACATCGCGAAATGGTAAAATCCCATTTAACACCACTGGTGGTTTGATAGGCTGGGGCCACCCGACAGGTGCTAGCGGTGTACATATGGCAGTAACCATCTGGGAGCAAATGACAGCAAAAGCCGGCAAAGCACAAATAGAAATCCCTGCCGACCGGCCTTATGGAATGAGCATCAACATGGGTGGCGACGATAAATCGCTCGTGGCCATTGTGTATCGTAAACCGGTTCATTAACTTTTAGTCATGCAGGCTCCCAACAACCCGACACAACCTTTGCTTACCCATTTTCAAATGGGGCACCTCCGGTTAAAAAACCGCCTGGTGATGGCTCCCCTTACCAGACGCCGTGCCGGTAAAGGCAATGCTCCCGTTGACCTGAATGCCACTTATTACTCACAAAGAGCCTCAGCCGGGCTGATCATAGCTGAAGCCTCCCAAATTTCGCCGCAAGGGGTTGGGTATCCAAATACTCCAGGAATTTATACAAACCGGCAGATTGAAGGTTGGCAAAAAATTACCCGGGCAGTACACGATAACAACGGAATTATTTTTCTGCAGTTATGGCATGTAGGCCGAATCTCGCATCCTTTATTGCAACCCAATCATCAACTGCCTGTGGCACCATCGGCTATCAATCCTGGTGAAGAATTAACCACCCCTCAGGGTAAAAAACCTATAGAAACGCCCCGTGCACTCAGGCTGGAAGAAATTTCAGGCATAGTTGAAGATTACATGCAGGCAGCTCGGAACGCTAAAGAGGCCGGTTTCGACGGAGTAGAGATCCATGCCGCCAACTCATACCTGATTGACCAGTTTTTGCACGATAGCTCCAACCACAGAACTGATGAATATGGTGGACCCATCCCTCATCGTGCCCGTTTTCTATTCGAAGTACTGGATGCAGTTATTGCTGTGTGGGGCAGCAATAAAGTAGGGATACGCCTTGCGCCCAGCGGTACACGATATGGAATGAACGATACTGATCCTGTGGCTTTATTTGATTATGTGGTAACAAAACTTAACGATTATACCCTGGCTTATCTACACCTTGTTGAACCTATGCTACCACTTGATGAATATCCACACTATCTGAAAGAAGTAAACAAGCATTACCGCAATATTTATAAAGGCATATTGATAGCTTGTGGAAATTTTAATCAGGAGAAAGGCAACGATTACATCGGGATGGGATGGGCCGATCTGATTGCTTTCGGAAGGCTTTTTATTGCGAATCCCGATCTGCCAAGGCGCTTTGCATTTGATGTGCCACTGAACAAGCCAAATACTGATACATTTTACAACCCAGGGCCCACAGGCTATACCGATTACCCATTTATGAACAAATAAGAAATAATCTCATCATTTACCATTAAAATACAGTACCATGAACTTTGAATTCACCGAAGAACAATTGATGATACGCCAAGCTGCCCGCGACTTCGCCCAGCGTGAACTTATTGTGGATGTGCTCGAACGAGACGAAAAAGGCATTTACCCAACCCAGCATGTAAAGATGCTTGCCGAGCTTGGCTTTCTCGGTATGCTGGTTGACCCGCAATACGATGGCGGTGGCATGGATACCGTGTCATACGTGCTAGCTATGGAAGAGATATCCAAGATTGATGCATCGGTTTCAGTCATCATGTCTGTCAATAATTCGTTGGTTTGCTATGGTATTCAAGAGTTTGGCACAGAAGAACAAAAACAAAAATATTTGAAACCATTGGCACGTGGTGAAACAACTGGTGCTTTTTTATTGTCCGAACCCGAAGCCGGCTCGGATGCTACCAGCCAGAAAACAACTGCCGAAGACAAAGGCGATCATTACCTGGTAAATGGCACCAAAAACTGGATCACCTGTGGCAGCAGTGCGGGAACCTATGTGGTGATCGCACAGACATATCCCGAAAAAGCTCACCGTGGCATCAATGCCTTGATTGTTGAACGCAATTCTCCGGGAATCTCGGTGGGTCCGCATGAAAACAAAATGGGGCTGCGCAGCTCCGACACCAATTCGGTAATGTTTACCGATGTAAAGGTTCCTAAAGAAAACCGCATTGGGGAAGATGGATTCGGATTCAAATTTGCCATGAAAACACTTGAAGGTGGACGTATTGGCATTGCGGCTCAGGCACTTGGCATTGCTGCGGGGGCTTTTGAGCGCTCGGTGCAATATGCCAAAGAACGAAAGGCTTTTGGTACTTTAATTGGCAACCACCAAGCCATAGCCTTTAAACTGGCCGACATGGCCGTGAAAATCGAAAATGCCCGCAACCTTTGCCTCAAGGCGGCATGGCTAAAAGACCAGAACCAACCATATGGAATCGCCAGCGCCATGGCCAAACAATACGCCGCCGATATTGCCATGGAAGTAACCACCGAAGCGGTGCAAATTCACGGTGGTTATGGTTATGTGAAGGAGTATCACGTGGAGCGTCTGATGCGCGAAGCCAAACTGACACAGATTTATGAAGGAACCTCCGAAATCCAGAAAATTGTGATCTCGAGGGATGTTTTGAAGGACTAATTGAGAATTGAAAATTGAGAATGGAAAATGGAAAACCGGAGTATAACGAAAGGCCGCTATGGCGGATTGAAATTTGAAAATTATAGCGTCTCTTCCCCGTTCGGTTAACCCTGTTGTGCTTGCTCTTCAGGGGTGCGGCTACATTTTTTCATTTTCAATTTTCAATTCTCAATTAACATAGTGCCTACGTAGCAATTAAAACAAACAAAATGAAAATACTTGTATGTATAAGTAATGTACCTGATACGACTACCAGGATCGCAATTGGACCTGATGGGAAAAGTATCAGTACTGCCGGCATCCAATGGATCATCAATCCTTGGGATGAACTGGCCCTGACCCGTGCTTTAGAGCTAAAAGATGTTGGTAGGGTTACTGAGGTGGTGGTGGCCAATGTTGGGCCTACCCTCACCGAAGCAACCTTACGCAAAGCCTTGGCTACCGGCGCTGATCGTGCCTTGCGTGTAAACACCGAGCCTACTGATGCATGGTCTGTTGCCATAAACCTGGCTGAACTTATTAAGAATGAAGCCTTTGATGTCATTCTGTGTGGTATTGAATCCAGCGATCACAATGGTTCTGTTGTTGGTGGACTGTTGGCCGGAATACTCGATATGAATATCATATCCTCGGTTTCGGGTCTCGATATTGAAGGAGATACACTCAAAGTGCAGCGCGAGATTGCCGGCGGCAAGGAGTTACACGAAACCTCCGCGCCTGTTGTACTGGTCGTTCAAAAAGGCATTGCACTTGCACCCCGTATTCCTTCTATGCGTGGTATCATGATGGCAAGAACCAAACCTCTGCTAACCTCAGATCCGGTGAGTTCAGAGCCGATGACTGCAACAGCGCAGCTCTTCATGCCAAAGGCCAAGGGTGCCTGCCGCATGGTTGATGCAGAAAATGCCGGTGATCTAATCAGGTTATTGCACGAGGAGGCAAAAGTTATTTAGTAAGAATCAAGTCCCAAGTTTCAAATCCAAAATCCAAAAGATAAATATGTCAATATTAGTATATACCGAAAACCGAGAAGGAAAGTTCAAAAAACAAAGTTTTGAATTGGTTTCTTATGCCCATGCGCTGGCTCAGTTGGCCGGTAGAGAGGTCATAGCTCTTTCCGTTGGTGAAGTTGCCGATGATGAATTAAAACAATTGGGCGAATATGGGGCATCGCGCATTATTGCAATAGATTATAGTGGGCATCTGGAAAGCCGTAATTTTTCAAAACTCATACACCACTGGGTTGGCGCTTTAGGCCCTGACATAGTGTTGTTTGCCGACAACAATACAGGCAAATCGCTGGCTGGCGGTGTGGCAGCGCGTTTGAAAGCCGGAGTGGTGAGTGGCGTTTCCGGTTTACCGATAAGCATGGAGCCTTTCATATTATCCAAAATGGTGTATACCGGAAAAGTGAATGCACAGATACAGATCAACACTCACCATAAAGTGGTGTTACTTGCCGGCAATTCATTTGGAGTACATACCAATCCTGTGACTTCAATCATTGAGCATCATAATATCGTTGCTGAGCTCGCTTCACCATCTTCAGAACTTCTGAGCACCGAAATGCAAAAGGGAAAAATTCTGCTCAGCGAAGCAGAGGTAGTTGTATCAGGCGGTCGTGGCATGAAAGGACCTGAAAACTGGGGGCCAATCGAAGAACTCGCCGGATTGCTGGGTGCTGCTACTGCTTGCACCCGTCCGGTTTCAGACGAAGGCTGGCGCCCCCATACTGAGCATGTAGGCCAAACCGGAAAGGTGATCAATCCAAACATCTACTTTGCTTTCGGTATTAGTGGCGCCATACAGCATGTAGCTGGTGTAAGCAGATCGAAAGTGATTGTTGCTGTAAACAAAGACCCTGAAGCGGCAATCTTCAGCGTGGCCGATTACGGAATCGTTGGTGATGTAAACCAGGCACTGCCGCAATTGATTGCGGCAGCAAAAACGCTGAAAGACAATGCTTAAGTGGTGGCTGGTATTGCTGGCCTTCGTTTAGATATTGCTGGGCACTTGACATTTTTACCCCTCTTAATCCGACCATGCAGTTCACTTAATACCAGACAGGTTAGCCACCAAATCACTACTTTTGTTAAGCTTAAAACCCTGACAATTTGTATCTCACCGAAGTCATCATCATCGCCATCGGGTTATCCATGGATTCGTTTGCTGTATCGCTGGCTTCGGGTTTGTGTAAAAAGCCATTGCGTACGGCTATCCTGCTCAGAGCAGTGCTGATGTTGGGTCTTTTCCAGGCATCGTTTGCTGCGTTGGGTTGGTTCATTGGCCAGTCAATGCATCACCTGATCGCATCATTTGATCATTGGGTGGCGTTTCTTTTATTGGCAATGCTTGGTACAAAGATTATCTATGACTCCCTTAGAAATGGCAAATCTTCACAAACATTTGATGTGTCGGATATTTTTATATTGCTTGGCTTGTCAGTAGCCACCAGCATTGATGCCCTTGTCGTAGGTATGGGTTTGGGATTTCTTGAGGCCACTATTCTCGAATCGGTAATGGTCATTGGTGCAGTTACCATTATCTTTGCCGCCGCAGGTTTTTGGGTCGCAAAGATGTTTGGCCTCCGGGTTTGGGGTAAAAGAGCCGAAATTATCGGAGGGGTTGTTTTGATTGGGATTGGAATAAAAATATTGATAGAACATTTAAGTTGACAATATGGCAGTAATCAGGATTACCAAGGCATTTAATTTCGAGATGGCGCACGCACTCAAGGATCACGACGGACCTTGCCGCAATATACATGGTCATACCTATGAATTGTTTGTTACCATTATTGGCGAACCATTGCATATTGAAGGACACCCTTCAAACGGGATGCTCATTGATTTCAAAGAGTTGAAACAAATTGTGAACGGGCAAATCATAGATAAATACGATCATGCTTTTGTGGTAAGTAATGATTCTCCTTTCGCCGATAGCAAGTTTCCCGGTTCCAACAAGATGATTATCGTTCCGTTTGAACCTACCAGCGAAAACTTGGTTGTATCGTTTGCCGAAAACCTTCAATCGGCTTTTCCTATACCTGTTAAACTGCACAGCCTGCGCCTGAGGGAAACCACCACTTCTTATGCTGAATGGTTTGCATTGGACAACCCATAAAAAACCGGTGTCACCACCGGCTAAATAATGTTTGACCCTACTGCCGCTGCCTGCTGCCGCTGCCACTGCCGCTGCCTACTGCTGCTTCTACTTACAGGACACCACACCTCTATCAACCCACCTTTTGTGCTATTATTTTTGCGGTGAGAAACTCAGCATTCATGCGTGCAATGGTTGTCACTGAAATTCCTTTGGGGCATTCCGCTTCGCAGGCATAGGTGTTTGAACAACTACCGAAACCCTGGCGATCCATCTCTGCTGTCATTTTTTGAACCCTTTCCCTTGCTTCAATTTTCCCTTGAGGCAACATGGCTAGCTGGTAAACCTTGGCCGAAACAAACAACATGGCCGAAGAGTTCTTGCACGATGCCACGCATGCTCCACAACCAATGCAGGAGGCTGCATCGAAAGCTTTGTCGGAGGCGTTTTTACAAACGGCTATGTTATTGGCTTCTTGGGCAGCACCTGTATCTACAGAAATGTATCCACCGGCAGCTATGATGTGATCCAGCGCTGTGCGGTCAACAACCAGGTCTTTGATTACCGGAAAAGATTTGGCTCTCCATGGCTCTATCACTACAGTTTCGCCATCTTTGAAAGAACGCATGCGTAACTCGCAGGTAGTAGTGCGTGCATCGGGGCCATGCGGGCGACCGTTGATGTATAATCCACAGGATCCACATATTCCCTCGCGGCAATCGTGATCGAATGATACCGGCTCCTTTTTTTCTCCGATCAGTTTTGTATTCAGTGCGTCTATCATCTCAAGAAAGCCCATCTCAGAAGAGATATTTGCAAGTTCATAATCAGCAAACCGGCCTTTTGCCTTAGCGTTTTTTTGCCGCCATATTTTGAGTTTTATTTTCATCGCCTCGATATTTTAATCATTAGTTTTTCAGTCTGCCAGCACTGGTTATTTATAACTTCTTACCTTCAACTCAACAAATTCAAAGTTAAGCTCTTCTTTGTGAAGCTGGGGTGCCTGCCCGGGGCCTTTGTATTCCCATGCAGCCACATAGGTGTAGTTATCATCATCGCGTTTGGCTTCACCTGTTTCGGTTTGGCTCTCTTCGCGAAAGTGAGCGCCACAGCTTTCCTTCCGGCCAAGGGCATCAATACACATCAGGCGCGATACCCCAAAGAAATCTGCCACACGGCCGGCTTTTTCCAATTCCTGGTTAAATTCATCGGCTGTCCCGGCTACCATCACATCTCTCCGGAATTCTTCCTCCAACTCGTCAATGAGTTGTAATCCTTTTTTAAGACCTTCTTCATTGCGAACCATGCCACAATAGTCCCACATAATCTTTCCCAAGCGTTTGTGGAAAGAAGCGGGCGTTTGGGAGCCATTGATTGAAAGCAGCTTGTTGATGCGATCCTGGACTTCTTTCTCGGCTTTCTCAAATTCGGGAAGTTCGGTTTTGATGCTCGGTACCTTAATCTGATCCGACAGGTAATCGGAAATTGTATAAGGCAGGATAAAGTATCCATCGCCCGAGCATTGCATCAACGAGCTTGCACCCAAGCGGTTGGCCCCATGATCGCTGAAATTGGCTTCACCGATCGCAAAAAGGCCTGGTATGGTAGTCATCAGGTTATAGTCAACCCAAAGGCCACCCATCGTATAATGGCCTGCCGGATAAATACGCATGGGTTCCTTGTATGGACTGGTACCGCCTATTTTTTCGTACATCTCAAACAGGTTACCATATTTTTCTTCGATCACCTTTTCGCCTTGTTTTTTGATGGCGTCCTTGAAATCAAGATAAACCGATAGTCCGGATTCGCCTACGCCGTAACCGGCATCACAGCGTTCTTTGGCTGCACGTGAAGCCACATCGCGTGGTACGAGGTTACCGAATGCGGGGTATCGTCGTTCAAGGTAATAATCCCTTTCGTCTTCCGGTATTTCGTTTGGATGGCGTTTTTCACCTTTTTCATTAGGCACCCAAACCCGCCCATCATTCCTCAACGACTCCGACATCAATGTAAGTTTGCTTTGGAAATCGTTAAGTACCGGGATACTGGTGGGATGTATCTGAATGAAACTGGGGTTGCCAAAAAACGCACCGTTTTTATATCCTATCCAGGCTGCCGAGCCATTACTGTTTACAGCCAGTGTAGAGAGGTAATATACTGTTCCGTAGCCACCGGTGGCAAGCACAACTGCGTGGGCTGAATGTCGTTCGAGTTCTCCGGTTACTAAGTTACGAGCTATGATTCCTCTTGCCTTTCCGTCCACAATAACCAGGTCGAGCATCTCGCGCCGCGACATCATAGTAACGGATTTCTTGCCTATTTGCCGGCTTAACGAACTGTAGGTTCCCAACAAACACTGCTGCCCGGTTTGCCCCCTGGCATAAAAGGTACGCGATACCTGCACTCCTCCAAAAGAACGGTTGGTAAGCATTCCGCCATAATCCCTGGCAAAAGGTACGCCGAGGGCGGTGAAATGGTCTATCACATCGTTGCCCACCTCGGCGGCACGATAAACATTGGCTTCGCGAGCACGATAGTCGCCACCTTTAATCATGTCGTAAAACAACCGGTAAATGCTGTCGCCATCGTTCATATAGTTCTTTGCCGCATTGATCCCACCTTGAGCAGCCACACTGTGAGCTCGGCGGGGGGTATCTTGATAGCAGAACACCTTTACGTTGTAACCCAACTCACCCAATGCCGAAGCGGCCCCGGCGCCCGCCAACCCGGTACCTACAACAATGATGTCGAGTTTCTTCCTATTGGCAGGATTTACCAGGCGCAAAGAATTTTTATGATTCCGCCATTTTTCAGCCAGTGGGCCTGCAGGTATCTTTGCATCAAGTTTTGTCATAATATATAAATTTTTGTTAATCTGGTGTATAAATGAACGTTATGCCTTATAAATAAACAGGAAAAACAAGGGTATTATTGTAAAACCCACAGCAATCACCAGCGAATAAATGGTGCTGAACACTTTCACGGCAGGGGTGTATTTGTTGTGGCTCAAACCAAGTGTTTGAAAACCTGACTGAAGTGCATGGTTCAGATGAAAACCTAAGAAAACAAACGAAACAATATAAAACACTGAGAACAACGGTTGTTGAAAAAGGTGTACTGCCAATGGATAAAAATCCTGTTCATTTTTCATGAATTGGGGATTCATTGGAGCCCATCCAAGCTTAATGGCAAAAAAATGCCACAGGTGCAACACAAGGAAAATTAGGATAATCACCCCGGTATGAAACATATACTTCGACATAAAGTTGGTATGCGATTTGGTTGGAACCAGATAACCAACCGGCCGGGTCATCCAGTTAAGGATGGTAACAAATACCGCCAACAGTATATGAATGATAAAACCCGCAAATAGAACAATTTCCATTATTTTGATCAACGGGTTTGTTGATAAAAAATGTACTACTTCGTTAAACGTAGCGCCATCGTCAGGCTTTATCATCATCAGGTTTGCGATCAGGTGTATGCCCAGGAATGTTATTAAAAACAGTCCTGCCAGTGCCGTGATTACCTTCCTGCTGATCGAGGCTATGATAATTGATGGTTTGCTCATAATGTGTATAGATTTGTCAATGAATATTTAATTACGAAGGAATAGCTCGTTATTTTTTCTTTTTTTTGTAGTAATTTAAGAGGTAACAAATGTAGAAACAAAATTTTTGGTGGCAGTACAAACTTGATAATTTAGGCTAAATAATATTTTGATGTGCTAGGAGTAAATTTTAACTTTGCAGCCAGCATCCATAATAGTCCCAAAAAACATAAAAACTTATGTTATGAATAAAGAGCTTATACAGGAATTGGTCA
>JAUXXY010000267.1 GCA_030684735.1 Bacteroidales bacterium
AAAGCATTATACTAAATTGGTGCAAAAATACAATTTATCGAATAGAGATATCAAAAATAAAGATCTTTTCTTACTGAGGAGGGTGCCAGTTTGGTGCGCGAGCCTTAAAGAAAAGAACAAAGAAGAATGCAATATTAATAAATAATTGGGTATAACAAGATAAATATGCGGTTTTTTTCACAAGAAAGTGCCAAAACCCCTGCATCCGGCTCTAAAATGGTAGAAAGTTATACTACAATCGCGAACAACTGAGCAGCAGTGGCAGTGGCAGTCCTGCCTACTGCTACTGCCTACTGCTACTGCCGCTGCCACTGCCGCTGCTACTTTTTTCAGTAGGTAATGGTGAATTCCCAATAACCTGGTTGATGTATCGTAAAATGAATTTCACACTCAATGATGGCAGTTTTCATTTTAGAATAGGTGAGGAACCTAACTTTTCCTGCAAATGGGAAGGCAATGTTTTCAAATCCCGACTCCCTTGCTATTTTATAATACGACCCGCTCGATCCATCAATCGTTAAATTTTGCACCGGCCGCAGACTTGACGTTTCAGCAAAACTAATTTTCACCCTATCGCCATCGCTAATCCTATGGAACCTATACCTGTCAATATTTCGTCTTAATACAACCTGGTACTGAATATCCCTTGGAATATAGGGCGATTTAGAGCGTATAAAATCACCCTTTTTCCATATCCCAGTGAGGGTAGTGTCATTTAAGAAATCGTAAAACGTACCAAAACCATCCATCAGTCCTTTTTTCCATTCACCTTCATAAAAGCTGCCACTCTCATAAACGCATTTTCCGGCCCCATGCGGAAGGCCCTTTATGAATGCACCTTCATAAGCATCAATACCAATTGATTTACCAATTCCATGAGCGAGACCATTCCTGCATTGTCCTTCGTAAATTCCGGCGATATTGGGCGATAGCACTTTACATACAAGATCCTGAGCAATGATAGGCGGTATTAGTAGAAGCCATGTTAAGGCAAAAAGGTGCATAAATTTAACGTACCTGAATGAAAGAAACTTAATGTGTTTCATGATCCGATTACTTTTGGAAAATAATTATAATTGAAAATCAACGTAAAAGCCCTAAACAAAAAAGCAAATACCTGTCAGGTTTTTGATAACACGACAGGTACTTGCTTCATCATATTCAGATGTTAAGTTACATCACATAGGCATCAAAAAACATTGTTACAATTCATGATTTTAATCATTCCCTGCTGATTAGGCAAATTTTCGTATCCCGTCCCGTCCGGCAAAGCGGCGGGAACGGGGGTTCATTTGTTCTATCTGCGTTTATCTGCGTAATCTGCGGGAGATTTTCATACTGGTGAATAATAACAACTATTAATTCCACTTAGCATAAAAAGTAACGTTCTCTGCTGGCATCACAAAGGTTTGAGAAGGAACAGGAACAACTGTAATTGCGGTTCCAGTGCCATCGGCCTTTGTATTCCATCCACCGTGAACAAATCCGGTTTTCTCCAGGGTATAAATATTACCCAGAGCCGGAACTAAATCTGTGGGCAGATAGAGGTTGGCATCAAAAGGAACGCTTCCGTTGGTGTTACCATTCCCATTATAAGTAACAGTAAAAGTTGGAGCGGTTGTCCAGTTTGCAAAGAGTGTCCTGTCGGCTGCACCCATAGCGAATGTACGCCTGGGAGCATAATTGGTTCCAAGCCCATCGGCTTGTGTATTCCAACCCGCGAACTTTGCGCCACTTTTAACCAAGACTCCGGTATTTGCCATAACTGCAACAGTACCCGTACCAAGATAAAAATTCACATCCATTGGTACTGTTCCACCGGTGCTCGCATTCTTATCATAGGTTAACCTAAAATTAGGCCCGGCCACCAGGTTTACAGCCAGGGTTCTGAAAACCTTGTTACCGTTAACAATGACTTCGGCCATCAGGATAATTTTTGCAGTCGCAACGGCATTCAATCCCAATTCAGTTTTTGTTTTGGAAAAAACAGCCCTTTTTTTACCGGTAGCCGCATCAAGCGTTACAGGCAAAGTAATGGCAGCTTGAGCAGGGATGGGAGTAGTGGTTATGCCCGACGGTGGAGTTGGTATAATCGGATTAGATCCACCCAGGTTGGTAACCTTCACTTCAGTAATATTATCGCCTTTGTCCACAATAATATTAAAAACAATATCCCTGTTAACTCCAAAACCACCCGGAGCAGTAACAGGCAAATTGAAAGTTAAGATAGGCCCGTCAAAGTACAGGGGATCGTGCAATTCTTTCTCACATGCAGTTAAGAAAAGAAATGAAGCCGTAATGATAAAAAATATTTTTGTTTTCATATTCAACTGATTTTATGTTATTATTTAACATTTATTATTGCATATCCCAGTACATACGGGTAAGCAGCGTAAGCCCGGCTGGCATATTCGGATTGTATAATCTCTCGTTGAGAGGATAGGGGTACCTGCGAGGGATAGCCACTTCGGTTGCACCTGTTGCAAGAGGCAGGTCGGGTAACCCTGTGCGTCTCCAATCGGACCAGACCTGGGTTTGCAAATACAAGCCGATATACTTGGCAGTCATAATTTTCGCAAGGGTAATGGTTGTGGCAGTTTCAGCTGCATTAGCGGCCAGCCAGGTAACAACAGCAGGATCAGTAAGTACTATACCATGCTTTGTAAGAGAAGCTCTGACTGCATCATTGTACGCGGTAGCAGCGGCAGCAAGAGTTCCTTGTTTGAATCGCACTTCGGCCACAATGAATTGGTATTCAACATTAGTCAATGTAAGAACCGGTGAATTTGCTGTACCATAAAACGGACCCATCCGTGAGGCAGTAAGTCTTGACTCTCCCGGACCTGATCCAATGTAAGCTCCACTAATCGCTGTAAAATAGGGTCCACGACGCGGATCAGAGGTTGCATTCATGAGGTCAACAATAAACTTTCCGGCTCGGATGTCTCCGCGGTTTGATTCATAATTACGTCTGGGGCCGGTTTCAGCGCCAGGAGTGCCAAAAACAAACTGAAAATCATCGGCATTGGCAGTGATAAAAATTGCACTGGTATTGGCAAGAATTGCATCAGCATCGGTTAAATTACCTTTTCTTTTTGCAAGATGCATCGCATAACGCAAACGCAATGTCCAGGCTGCACGTCTCCATTTTGTTCTGTCGCCCTTATAAATCAGGTCGGATGTAGCGGTAGGCGAATAAA
>JAUXXY010000272.1 GCA_030684735.1 Bacteroidales bacterium
GCCAGATTGCCCGCCCCTATGGTGCAGGGTTATTTTTTTCGATGCTTACAGTATATTTTTGGACCCGCCTCATCGTGGATTTTGAAATCAATGGAATAAGAAAATACTGGGATGCAGGGGGTTATGTTATTGCCAATGTGCTGATGATGTATAATCACTATTTCAGCTTTCTTCTTGCTTCCATCATCGGACTTACCGGACTTTTCATGATGAAGAGATACAACTGGCATCTATATTTGATTTCAGGATTTTTGAGTGCCCTGCTTTTTGTGCCCCATATTCCTATTACTCTGAACCATCTGAGTATCGGTGGCGTTGGACTCTGGCTTGGTAAACCAGGCTTTGATTGGATATTCCAACATGTTTTCTACATTTTTAATCAGTCACTTTGGGTAATTGTTGCGGTCGGGCTGATATCACTCATCGGCTTTATTGGGTCGCGAAGCGACAAACGTACACGAGCGTTACGTGTGATCGCACTTATGTGGTTTTTAACCCCGATTGCCATCGGTTTCTTATACTCACGTTGGGTCAACCCGGTGCTGCAGGATTCGGTGGTGATTTTTTCTTTTCCTTTCTTGCTGTTCTTTCTGTTTTCGTTTACCCAAGTTACCCTCGATAAACATAGAGCTCTGATAGTGGCCTTGCTGGGTATGGTGCTCCTTGGGTCAACACTCATCGAAAAAAAATATTACCGAACCCAACATTTTGGCGAGTTCAAGGATGTTGCAAAAAACATCGCAGCGTGGGATCAGGAGTTTGGCGACATAAACATAACCTGTGCCATCAGTGTCAATAACCCATATTATATTGAATATTATCTTAAACGCCTTCAAACCAACCCCAAGTTTATGCAATACGATAATCGAGGTGGGAGCGACCTGTATCGGCTAAAAGAAATTCTTGAAACATCTCAAACTCCTTATTTTGTGTATGCGTGGACAAAATCGGTGCCTTACGAAACTCACGACCTGATAAGGTATTATTACCCTTATATTGTGAAGCATTTCGACTATGCTGACCTTTCGGCAGTTACCTTGTATGCTAAGGAAACCTCAGCATCATCTTCATCAGATCGTCCTGCTTTTCAAGTTTCCAATAATTTCGAAACAAATGATCTGTGGAGTATGAAAGAGCAAATGCTGGATACATCCATTGTTTTTAGTGGCCGGCATAGCATCCTGCTCAATCCTGAAAATGAATTCGGTCCCACTTTCCAGGCAGCTGCCGGAGATATACAAGCCAGGGAAGGATGTATGATAAGAGTAAGCTTGATGGTTTATACCACCACCGAAAGCAGCAAGGCAACCCTTGTGTTTTCACTCGAACAATGGGAACAAACTCCATACATCTGGATTACTTCATCCATCTCAAATTATGCCAGGCCAAATAGCTGGAGTCCCGTGTTTTTAACCACACCTCTCAATAAGCTACTGTCTTCACGTGATATCCTTAAGGTTTATCTCTGGAACCAAGGGCAGGAAAAAATTTACCTCGACGATATCAGAATTGATGTGGATAGCCAACCAATGAGATAATTGAATAGTTTTTCAAAAGACATGTTGACAATTGGTTTTATGCATCTCAATCAATCTTGGGTGCTATGGAAAGACCTTTTTAGACCGGACTTACCTATGAAGGTCAAAATTTCGAGTATTCTTCTTGGCATAATCTTAAAAGTCGTAATTTTGCATTGTTATTTTGCTAACAATACTATAAATTCTATACATCACGCACTTTTCAAATTATTATTATCATGGACTTAGAAAAAATCATTAACAACCTGGAAAAGAAGCATCCGGGTGAAATCGAATACCTGCAAGCAGTTCGCGAGGTATTGGAGTCAATAGAAGAAATGTACAACCAAAACCCGCAGTTCGAAACAGCAAACCTGATCGAACGCCTGGTTGAACCCGACAGGGTGTTGATGTTCAAAGTTCCTTGGGTTGACGATAGTGGAAAAACGCACGTAAACCTTGGCTATCGTGTACAGTTCAACAATGCTATTGGCCCTTATAAAGGCGGGCTTCGTTTCCACCCCAGCGTGAATCTTAGCATCTTGAAATTTCTCGGTTTTGAACAAATCTTCAAAAACAGTCTTACCTCACTTCCCATGGGGGGTGGCAAAGGAGGCTCCGATTTCGATCCCAAAGGCAAATCAACCAACGAAATCATGCGTTTTTGTCAAGCCTTCATGCTTGAACTGTGGAAAATTATTGGCCCTGATCAGGATATCCCCGCGGGTGACATTGGTGTTGGTGGACGAGAGATTGGTTTTCTGTATGGTATGTTTAAGAAACTATCAGGCGAGCACAATGGTGTACTCACCGGCAAAGGCCGCAATTGGGGAGGTAGCCTTATCCGTCCCGAGGCTACAGGTTTTGGCAATGTATATTTCTGCCAGGAGATGCTCAAAACACGCGGACAGAGTTTTGAAGGAAAAATCGTTGCAACTTCAGGTTTTGGTAACGTAACATGGGGTTCCATCATCAAAGCTACACAGTTGGGCGCAAAGGTGGTAACAATCTCTGGTCCTGATGGCTATATTTATGACCCGGATGGAATTTCGGGAGAAAAAATTGATTACCTGCTCGAACTACGCGCTTCGAACCAAGACATCTGCAAACCGTATAGCTATGAGTTTCCAAACGCTCAGTTCCATCAGGGCAAACGTCCATGGGAAGTGAAATGTGATATTGCATTGCCTTGCGCTACTCAAAACGAACTGGATGGCAATGATGCAGGCATGCTGGTCGAAAATGGCGTAATTGCCGTTTCGGAAGGAGCAAATATGCCCAGCACACCCGAAGCCATCGAAATTTTTCTTGAAAACAAGGTATTGTATGGCCCTGGCAAAGCTGCCAATGCTGGTGGTGTCGCTACTTCCGGCCTGGAGCAAAGCCAGAATGCCATGAAATTGAGTTGGACTGCTGAAGAAGTTGAAAAACGCCTCCATGAGATTATGGTCAATATTCATACTTCATGCGTGAAATATGGAATCCAACCTGACGGTTTTGTAAACTACGTGAGAGGGGCCAATGTGGCCGGGTTCATGAAAGTGGCAGGCTCCATGCTCGACCAAGGCGTTATTTAATATTATTTATTTGGGTTGGTTTAATGTGGTCATAAGGCTGCCTCTCTTGGGGTGGCCTTATTACATGATAGGGTTGGCTTATTTGCCTTTCAGCATACCTTCCACGCACATCGCAGGTATCATATGTCCATTGGGTATCGTCCCGTCAGGGAGAATAGAGAGGATCTTTTGAAACCCTGAAGAGCACTATTTCCTGATAAAATCATTGGTGCTTAGTTGCAATAGGGCTTTTCCGTGGTCGTGCCATTGGGCCACCTGTGTGCCAGAACGTTGGATAAACTCTCCCAGCGCATTATCATAAACCATGCCGGCGCTTGAAGTATAGAATCCGAAACCATTGTTGAAAGCATAATAGGCGTATCCTTTTGATTTGGGGTCAAGCAGGTCTTTGCTGTATGTGAACGATGCAGCATCGAAACCAAACTGGTTGTATACAGTGGCCGCAAGGTCAACTTGCGATCCATAGGTTTCAATTCTCTTATGTTCAGTGTTTATTGCTCCACCAATCCAGAGCATGGGAATATTAAATTTTTCTCTTGAATAACTGGTAGTGTTACCTGGATACCTGGATCCATGATCTGACAAGATGATTATTAATGTGTTATCCCACCACGACTTTTGCTTTGCCGCATCAATAAATGCACCTAAGCATCGGTCGGAATAGTAGAAACCACTTTTACTCATTACATCACGGTTTGCACGGCCAAACATAGGTTCCCCAGGCACATCAAAAGGTTCATGGCTACTTAGGGTAAAGATGGCATAAAAAAAAGGGTCACGCGAGATATCAAGATCCCTTAAAAGGCGACTATAAACATATTCATCCGGAACTCCCCATTTTTGTTTTTTGATGACACCTGGAAAATCATCAGCGGTGATAATCCTATCCATGGATTTGCGGGTGAAATACGATCTGAAGTTGGCAAAGTTGATGTTCCCACCATAATAAAAAGCAGTTTGATAGCCTTGGTTGTGAAAGTCATCGGTGAGGAATGGAAGGTGCTGCGTTTTTGATGGATAGTTGATAATAACAGAAAGAGGTTGCGAAGGAAATCCACTGAAAATACTCACCAGCCCTTTGTCGCTCCGGTCACCACTCGCAAAGAAATTTGAGAAAACCAGTCCTTCGTTGCACAGCTTGTTGAGTTGGGGTGTGATACCAGCCAGGCCACCAAGCGGTTCGATGATTTTGTTTGAAAAACCTTCGAGCACAATCAACAACACATTGGCGTTGTCTTTAACCAACTGTGGTACACCGGAACTTGTCGGTTGATGAATTTCATTAAACAGCTTGATGGCGGTTTCAACATCCATAAAAGTGTGAGAGGCCATGATCTTATCTCTTTCAAGCACCGAATAAAGCATGTTCCATACAACATTTGTTGCACTGTGATTCGCAAAACTATTTTGATGAAAATATACCGATCCGGGATTGAGCGTTGCCAACCCGACGCCACCACGTGCAGGTAGAATCAATAGGGCCGAAAAGATTAATGCGATGATGGAGGTTTTGAGATTGAATTGTTTGTCCCACCTACCTTTTCCAGCCACCAGGCGTTTGAAAAGAGATCGAAGAATAAGAAATAGCAGAATGAAAAGTGCCGACAGCAAAACAATTTCTAAAATATTGATTGAGGCAAGCGCCTCATTGGTATTTCTAAGATAGAAAAAAGGAGTAATATCAAGTTTGGATCCCCAATAGCTGTAAATGTTCATATCAACAACTCCCAGGAAGAGAATGATGAAAAGCATCACCATAACATAGATATTGATAATCGTAAGCAGATACTTTGTATTGATCCAGGGAGCGGGAAGAAATAAAATAGCTGGAATAGCCATCAGGTAGGCCCCAGCCGATAAGTCGAGGGGAAAACCATGATAAATTACCTTGAACCAATCAAAAAAGTGCAATGCACTTGACTCGGCATTGTTGAAAACCATGAATAAAATCTTTTGAACAACGAATACCACCAGCCAGAAGAAATATAGCTTAATCAAAAATAACACTTGCTGTTTCAAGGTAGAAGGTTTGAGCTGCGAAATTACTTTTTTAATGCGGCATTATTTCTGTTGTGGACAATTGGCAATTGGCAGTCGGCAGTCAGCATTTTTCAATTATTTATACTTATAAGGATTTTCAATCATATGGTTGAGTGATCTACCCGTTTCTTCAGAACGAAAATGAAAATATTTTATACCAAAATTGGTTGAACTATTATTGAGTTCGGTCTAAAAACCTAGAAAACCGTCATTGCGATCCCG
>JAUXXY010000274.1 GCA_030684735.1 Bacteroidales bacterium
TATCCGTCTTTGACGGTAATGATATCGTTGGTATATCCCAGCTTGTGTATGTCTTTTTTAAGAATAATGTCCATGATCCCCTCCTTTTATTTAAGTAAGTCAGCCACATAAGGCAAAATTGCAAGGTGTCTTGCGCGTTTCACAGCTTTTGCCACTTTTTTCTGATACTTGGTTGAAGTACCCGTAAGACGGCGGGGTAGAATTTTGCCTTGTTCGTTAACAAATTTCAGCAAGAAATCGCCATCTTTATAATCAATGTATTTGATCCTGCTCTTCTTGAAGCGGCAGTACTTCCTTTTCTTGACATCTACGGCTATCGGCGTAAGATATTTTATGTCGGTATTGGCCTGTGCACTCATTTTTTACAGATTTTTAATGAAATAATTATTCAATTTCGACCGGTGCGGGCACAGGTGCTTTTTCGGCATTGCGCCTCTTTTCGTTATAAGCGATGGCATGCTTATCAAGGGCAACTGTCATAAAACGCAGAATGCGCTCATCACGTTTGTAGGCCACTTCGAGGTCGGCAACAACGTTGCCCTCGGCTTTAAACTCAATCAGGTAATAAAATCCGGTTGATTTTTTCTGGATAGGGTAGGCCATTTTGCGAAGGCCCCAATTGTTCTCGAAAATAATTTCGGCCCCTTTGTCTGTCAAAAACGTCTGGAATTTGCTTACCGCTTCCTTCATCTGATCATCAGACAAAACGGGAGTCATAATGAAAACGGTTTCGTACTGTCGTAACATCCAACTAAGATTTTGTGTTAAATAATTAATAATTTACTTCCGATTTGGCGGGCTTGGAAAGCGCAGGAAATTCGGAGTGCAAAAGTAGGAAATTTATTTATTCCGGCCAATTATCTGTGTGATAATTTATTTGACGGGTTGTCAACATTGTTTTTGAGTGGATATGTAATGGTTTATCAATTCCCTGCAAATGAAAATGGCTGCATTTCCATCGCCAAAAAGGGGTGGAAACGTAAGGGGGGGCTGAGTGTCGAAGAATTTGAACGCTTCGACAATGCGTTGCTCGTCGGCATCAGCAACAATGGCACAACCATTCTCTACAATCTCAATCCATTCGGTTTCGCTGCGCGCAATGATACACGGTTTATTGAAAAAGTATGCTTCTTTTTGCACTCCCCCCGAGTCGGTAATGATCATCCGGCATGTTTTTTCCAGGGTCATCATCTCAAGAAATGAAACCGGCGGTATCATCTCAAAAAGAGAATTAAGTTTCAATTGGACCAACAATTCCCTGTCAGGAAGCTGATCTAACATTTTCTTGGTACGTGGATGAATCGGGAAAACTATCCTCAATCCGCTTATTTTGATAATCTCAAGCATTGCCCGTAGAATGGAGGTCAGACGCAACACATCATCGGTGTTGTTGTTACGATGGATGGTTGCCAGGATAAAACTAGTGTCCTTCATTTCTGGGCTGCCAGGCAGGCCGGTTTCTTCAAAATCCGGCTGCGAGAAATAAATGGCGTTGTCATACATCACATCACCACAATGGAAGATTCCTGGGTTATCAGCCGAAAAAGGCTTGGTCGAAAATTCTCTAAATCCTTCATTCACAAGATTTTGATATCCTGACCTGGTTGGACTGAACAGCAGGGTGCTGCAATGATCGCACACAATGCGGTTGATTTCTTCTGGCATACTTTTATTGAATGATCGCAAGCCTGCTTCGATATGCACAATTGGTATGTGCATTTTAGCCGCCACCAGTGCCGCAGCAAGAGTCGAGTTGGTATCGCCATAAACCACTAAGTAGTCGGGATCTTCTTTTTTGAGAATCTCCTCAATCCCAACCATCATACGGGCTGTTTGCTTGGAGTGAGAGGCCGATCCAATATTCAGATTATATGCGGGCTCGGGTATTTCCAACTCATGAAAGAATACCAGCGACATGTTTTCATCATAATGTTGGCCGGTGTGCACAAGAATCTCGTCAATATCCTTGCTGAATTGACGGCGGATGGTTCGGCTCAATGCAGCGGCTTTAATGAACTGTGGTCGGGCGCCTATAATTGTAACAATTCTGATCATCAATTAAATATATATGCTATGGCCGTGAACTACATAGTGTCTGTCCATAATGTCTGTATTATTCGTCATTGCGAGGAGGAACGACGAAGCAATCCATTGATTCACAGATTGCAGATTGCTTCACTCCGTTCGCAATGACGACATTACGGACAGACTCTACATAAGACCTTCGTCTGCAAAGCTAAAATAATTATTGTCGCCTACAATAATATGGTCAAGTACGGAGATTTCAAGTAATTCGCCTGATTTCTTCATTTTTTGCGTTAATTTAATGTCTTGCTCGCTTGGATTTAGATTTCCTGAAGGATGGTTGTGGCCAAGAATTATTGAACAAGCACTTTGATCAAGGGCGATTTTGAAGATTTTTTTTGGGTCGGCAACGGTTCCTGTCATACCACCTTCGCTGATGTTAACTTTGCGGATAAGTTTTTGTGCCCGGTTGAGCAGCAACACCCAGAATTGTTCGTAGTTGCTGTCGGACAAAGTGCTTTGAAAAATTTCATAAGCATCCTTGCTGGTGATGATTTGTTTTTTCTGAAGTACTTCAGCTTCGCGCCGGCGGCGGCCTATTTCAAGCGCAGCAATTATTGTAATTGCCTTAGCCAAGCCGATGCCTTTGAACTTAGTAAGGTCTTTGACAGTTAGTTTCGACAATTCAATCAAGTTTCCATCTACAGTATTTAATATGCGTTGTGCAAGGTCAACAGCCGACTCTTCGGTATTGCCGGTTGCTATCAAAATAGCAATTAGTTCGGCATCGCTGAGTGCCTGCTTGCCTTTGAGCAGTAGTTTCTCGCGTGGCCGGTCGTCTTCGGCCCACAATTTAATGGCTTGTTTTTTTTCGTAGGAGGGCATGATGGTTTTTTTGTAAAAATAAAAAAAAGGGCTTCATGTTTCCATAAAGCCCCCCCAAACAAACCATGGAAAAGCAACTCTATAAAGAGTTTACTCTCCTGGTTAACTTTGACTTCAGGTTTGCAGCTTTGTTCTTGTGAATGACAAGTTTTTTTGCAAGCTTGTCAATCAACGACACCATTCCTGGAAGTTGTTCAGCTGCTGCCTGTTTGTCCGTGATTCCACGAAATTTCTTGACCGCACCACGCATGGTACGGGCATAATATCTGTTGAGCAATCTTTTGAGATTGTTGGTTCTGATGCGTTTTAAGGCTGATTTATGATTTGCCATATCTTTTTTTTATAGGTTGTAGCCCGTAGGGGAATCGAACCCCTGTTACCAGGATGAAAACCTGGCGTCCTAACCCCTAGACGAACGGGCCGTTCGTTTTTCGGACTGCAAAATTAATACTTTTTCAAATACGACCAAATGTTTTAATAAATACTTTTTGCGTGGCGCCAATCATTCGTTAATCCTGATCGGCCTGGAATTTGAACCCCAATCGCTTGCCGGTTTTGATCTGCATATTATCGAGTGCAGCCAGCATGTCACTTACCTTCACCTCCTTCATTTCATCGAATGGTGGGGTAAGAAGGTCGAAGTTTACCGTATAGAGGATAGCTGATACTATGATTTGTTTGGCAGCTTCAAGGTTGAGCTCAACACTGCCAAAGTTGGTATAAAGCAACCCGATTTCGCGCTTGCCCTCGATAAAATATTTCTGATCTTTATTTACGAATATCCTACTGATAAGATACCCGCTGTCGTTCAGGCGATTATATTTAAATGAATCGGCCAGAAAATTGTAAATATTGATAACACCGCAATAGGATCTTTCCTTATCATCTTGCACATAAGGTGTTTTCATCACTTCATGGTGCCGTGAAAATTCGAAAATGTTGGTGTGCATCATAAAAATCAGGATGTCGCCCCCAAAATGAATCTCAAACTCAAACTCTCCCCGGTCTTTGAACTCGAAGGGGATCTGCTGCTCAAAAGGTTTCTTGTAATCATTGAATTCTGCTGAAAGTTGCAGGGCTATTTCGCGAAACTGTTTGAAAACCTGTAGTGTTATATGGTAGATGTTCTGCTTCAGCTCGCTTTTAGTATGAAGCGTATCAAATAATTTCAGGGTGTTGTCATCAATGGGAGTCTCCATAGCGGCAGTGGAATTGATGGTGTGCAAAGGAACAAATAATACTCCGGCAAATGTATTTTACTCGAAAGTAAAGGAAATCACAAAAATTTTAGAATGTAATGATTCTATGCCTTCAGTGTAAATATTGCCTTCTTTCCTGAGCAGGTTACGGAGACCATAAGACATTTTTAGTTCTGTTCCGAACTTAAAGTATTCAGTGTAAAAATCGAAGCCAACACCCAAATCGAGATAAAAATCATTGCGGTTCAATTTTACTATGGTTTCGTTGGTCTTTGCTTGCCTGCGTGCATCCGATATAAGGTCGAGCGAATACTTCACTCCGCCAATCAGGTAGCTCCTCATGTTGTTGAGCCTGGCCGACTTGTAGCGGACATACAGCGGAAATTCAATAAAAGTTGACTGAATAGGTTTGGTGATGCTGAGTGTATCCGTTATTCCAGCACGTTTGGCTAAGATAACGTACGACAAGTCGCGTTCTCCGAACGACAAGGATGGAATAAAACGCAGGTCGAAATAATTTCCCAGCCTGAGGTTTGATACGATCCCTATGGCAAAACCAAAGTTTGGATTTGACTCTATGCTATTCAGGGTTGCCTCTTCTGAGTTTGTATCAGGTGATTCATCATTAATAAAAGTCTTATACTGGAATTCATGACTGTGATCAACCGTAAAGAACATTTGGTTTAACCCAAGAACAAATCCAAAATGATATGGTGCGTCGTCGTAATATGGTAAATTAATGGGCCTGGGCTTTTGTGCCCAAAGTTGGGTTGCTACCAATATAACCGATAGGAAAATGACTCCTTTAAGACTTTTTCTAAGTGTATGGTGCATCTTGTGGATAAAGTTGCAAGGATAACGGAATGTGCATAAAAATATTTTCTCAGTATCCGGAAGTCTGATTAGCAATCGGCAACATACAAGGTTGCAATTCCAAAATGGAGTTTATGGCTTCGCACCTTGATGAAGCCTGTTTTATATAGCAATTGCTCGAACATCTGGCCACAAGGGAATGCCTGCACTGAATCGGGTAGGTAGATGTAGGCACTTTTGTTGCCTGAAATCAGGCGGCCCAGGAACGGCAGGATTTGTTTGAAATAAAACAAATAAAGTTGCCTGACAAGGAATTGCTGTGGCATTGAAAATTCAAGCACAGCCAAGGTTCCGCCATCGCGAACCACACGGTGCAACTCGGCAAGGCCTGTTTCGAGATTTTCGAAATTCCGCACACCGAAAGCCACGGTTACCAAATCGAAGGAGTTAGATTCAAAAGGAAGGTTTTCGGAGTCGGCTTTCTGTAAGTGAATGATATTGTGTAGATTACGTTTTCTGACTTTATCTTCACCTATTTGGAGCATCTTTTCTGAAATATCCACTCCTACGATCTTTTCTGGCTTCAGGCGAGCCAACTCAAGCGCAAGGTCCGCAGTTCCGGTGGCCACATCAAGTATTCGTTTGGGAGCACCGGGTTTCACTTCCCTCACCAGCCTCCTCCGCCATCTACGGTCAATGCCCAATGAAAGAAAATGGTTAAGAAAATCGTAGCTGCCAGCGATGCTGTTGAACATCTGCCTCACTTGTTCCTTTTTACTACTGATAGCAGGGGTTTTGTTGCTAATCGTCATTCATTACAGGATAATGTCAGCCATGCTTGAGCTTCATTAATCAAGCGTTGTTTGTCAATCGGCACCACACCTGTGTATTCGCAAACGATACCACCGGCAAGATTAGCAAGGAAACTCATCAACGTTGGATCC
>JAUXXY010000275.1 GCA_030684735.1 Bacteroidales bacterium
TAGCCGATGGAAGACGGAAACCGTATTCCACCAACCCTTGTTTCCGGCTTCGGTCGCCACCATACATGGCCCGGATTTGAGGTATGGTGACGTGGCTCTCATCAATGACGGTCAGGAAATCATCCGGAAAATAATCGAGCAAACAAAAAGGCCTGGTGCCTGGCTTCCGGCCATCAAAATACCGCGAGTAATTCTCAATACCCGAACAATAACCCAGCTCGCGCATCATTTCAAGGTCGTAGCTTACCCTGTCTTCGAGGCGTTTGGCTTCAAGTGCTTTGTCGTACTCTTTAAAATAATCAACCTGTTTGTGCAGGTCGTGGTGGATTTCAACAAAAGCCTGTTTCATTTTTTCCTTCGAGGTAACAAAAATATTGGCCGGGTATAGCGTGATACTGGTCAGACCCTCTATCCTGAAGCCATGCTCTGGGTTAAACGTTTCAATGGATTCGATCTCATCGCCCCAGAAAAATAAGCGATAGGCATGATCAGCATACGCTGGATAGATATCTACCGTATCGCCTTTGACCCTGAACTGACCGCGTAGGAAATCACTCCCCGATCGGCTGTAAAGGCTGTTTACTAACCTGTGCAGCAATATGTTGCGATTGATTACATCACCTTTTGACAAGGTGATCACATTATTGTAGAAATCATCGGGGTTTCCAATCCCATAAATACATGATACTGAGCTTACAACAATTATATCCCTACGGCCACTGAGCAGAGATGAAGTGGCACTTAGGCGCAGCTTCTCAATCTCATCGTTGATTGATAGGTCTTTTTCGATGTAAGTGTTGGTTGATGGTATAAAGGCTTCAGGTTGATAATAATCGTAATACGAAACAAAGTATTCAATTGCGCTAGTTGGAAAGAATTGTTTGAATTCACCATACAGCTGTGCGGCAAGGGTTTTATTATGGCTCAGTACTAAAGTGGGGCGCTGCACATGCTCAATTACGTTGGCCATAGTAAATGTTTTACCCGATCCGGTAACACCCAGCAACACCTGTGCCGGATCGCCCCTGCAAATGCCCTCAACAAGCTGGTGTATGGCCTCGGGTTGGTCGCCGGTGGGTGTGTAATCCGAGACAAGTTGAAATCCCATAAAAAATCTTTTATCGGTTGAATGAGTAGCCTAATATTGAAGCCAGGTAACAATGGGATAATGGTCAGACAGATTTTTTCTGATGGCCCGGTAATCGCGGCTTTCGAACATTGAGTGATAAAGAATATAGTCAATACGAAACGGCGGGTAAAATCCTGCATAGGTTTTCCCGAAACCCTTGCCACTCTCACGGAACGCATCATTCAATTCAGACGTTAATAGCCGATAGGTGTATGAAGTAGGAGTATCATTGACATCGGCACATAAGATAACGGGATACGGAGACTCATGTATTGCAGTATTCACAATCCGAGCCTGTGGGGCTCTTTTTATATACGCCGATTTGAGTTTATTCAAAATCTTGCGCGATGTCAGGTTGAGCAGAGGACCTTCCTGTCGTGATAAATCATTTATGTAAATCCTGTCTTCGCTGCTAAGGCGCAACGACTCAAAGTGTACATTAATAACACGCAGTGTATCCAACGAGTTTACTACATCGCAAAAAATTCCTGTATAATACGGGCTATTATCGAAAGCTATAGTACCACGGTTCAGGATGGGATAACGGCTAAAGATGGCGCTTCCGTATGATTTTCCGTTCCGTTTAACAAGCATATAGTTTGTGTGCAGATCAGTGTAACCGCAACGTGTTGCAAGGGTCTGTTGGGTGTTAAAATCAGGAGTATTATCAGTGTAGAATTCCTGGATGCAGAGGATATCAGGCGATTCGGATTCAATTAAATCATAAATATCGTATAAGGTAGCAAGGTTGTCACGTTGTATTTGCATATACCGATCGAAAAACATGGCATTAAACGACATCACCTTTATGTGTTTCTTTTCGGGGTCAAGAGTGCTTTTTGAAAACGGTTTGAAATGAGCCTCCAGGTGGTTCCAGCCAACAGCAATACTCAGCAACGGTAGAAACAGTATCCACCGCCTCCGTATGATCCAATACAATAGAAACAGAATGTTTATAACTACCAATAAGGGGTAAGCCAGTCCGAAAAACGCAAAGGGCCAGAGTACATCGGGTGAAACATAGCACGAAATGTAACTAATCAGCAACAACAACGCTGCCACAACATTCAGCAACACAAGGAATTTGTACCTGAACGAAGAATGTTTTTTTCTCTTTGGTTTACCCCCCATGTTTCAAATGGCATTTACAGGTGTAAAAGTACTATTTCAAGAATGGTGTATGATCAGTTTTTTTTGCTATTGTTGAATAAAAAGTCTTTTTCTTCGCGCGTAAGGCTTTCATATCCAGAATGTTTTATTTTTTCAAGTGCAGCATCTATCATCCGTTGTTTTTCAGCTCGTTTGTAATTGTATTCTTCATCCGTGAGGGGTTTGCCAGCAGTGTACACTTTCTTAAACTTGTTCTTTCTGCGCAACCCGAAAAAGCCTGATAATCGGGTGATGGAGAGGTTTTTAAAGATTGCTGACAGATCGTAGCCACCGTTTTTCAAAATTCTGATAAACAGGAAACCCCACAAAGCACCTCCAAGGTGGGCAATATGTCCGCCGGCATTGCCCGATTTAATCATCAGAAAATCAACCACAACAGAAATGATGGCAATGTACTTGATTTTCACCGGACCCAAGAACAGCAGATACATGGTGTAGTTGGGCACATAAAATGCGATGGCCACCACAATTGCCAGCACCGAGGCCGAAGCTCCCAATGCGACTGATTCGTTAAGAATTTGTTGGAAAACGGGAAATACATTATAAAACAAAATATACAGCATTGCGCCTGCCAAGCCGCCTGTGATATAGGTAAACACAAGCTGGCGCTTGTTCAGATACTCAAGAAAAATCTTACCGAACCAGAATAACCACAACATGTTAAAAAGCAGGTGGAGAAAATCAACATGCAGAAACATGTATGTTAATAATGTAAAAGGCTTGCTCGTCAGCACCTCGATATTAGCCGGAACCGCAAGCCATTTTATTATAAGCGCATTGAACAAAGCATGTGGGTCGTAGCCTGGTTGGGTAAACAGGAATGCGATGACACCAACAAATGTGATGGCAACCCATACAGTGATGTTTATCAGGATGAGTCTGGGCAATGCTGAGGGACTCCTGAAAAACGCCTTAATACGTTCAAAAGGTGAAACCGGTGTGTACATATCAAAAAAACTTGAGGCGATCCGTGCGTCGCCAATAGATAATCAGAAAATAACCAAAAATCATTCCGCCCAGGTGTGCAAAATGGGCTACATTGCCGCCACGGCCTGAAATGCCCAAATAAAGCTCGATGGCTCCATAAATGATTACAAACCACTTGGCTTTGATAGGAAATGCAAAGTAGATATAGATGATGGAGTTCGGGAACATCATGCCAAAAGCAAGCAAAATGCCAAACACAGCACCAGATGCCCCCACCACATTCGGAAGGTTCAAATAATACGCTTTGTATTCGCCCAAAAATTCCACTGCACCCTGAAGTGCGGTATAATTACCAGGATCGCCCTGGAGAATTTTGTAATTAACGTCGAATTGACGAAATGCACCATATATCTCGCCCGAATATTGGTTGATCTGGAACTTGTGACCCACAACCAACTGTTGGAGATTGTTGAAGCCCGGTTCGGATAAAAAAGAATTTAGTAAGGCCAGGGTTGGCTGAAGGCTGAAATAAATGGTAATGTAATGGATGATGGCAGCACCAATGCCGGTAGCTAAATAATAGATCAGGAAACGCTTTGGTCCCCAGATGTTTTCGAGCGTATTGCCAAACATCCATAATGCGAACATGTTAAAAAGAATGTGTGTAAAGCCTCCGTGCAGAAACATATAAGTGACAAACTGTATGGGATTGAATTTATCGGCGGTAATATAATGCAAGCCCAACTTATCAATCAAATCAATGTTGAAGGCCGACTGGAATGCAAGAGTCGCCAAGAAAAATAATCCATTCAATATCAGCAGGTTTTTTACAACGGGTGGCAACACCCTGAAACCCATTGGCCTGTAATAATCGTTCATTAGTTAGTTTTCAGATAGTTATGAGTGAAACTTATGATAAATTTCTTCACGGGAAATTATTTTCAAGGTAGGATTTCCGTCGGGGGCTACCTCGGGAGTTGGACAAGCGAATAGTTCATTCACGATGTTGGTCATCTCTTGTTTTTGCAGCAACCTGCCTGGTTTCACTGCCAATTGTCTGGCCATCGAAAGTGCAAGATTAATTCTCTTATCAATTTTCAGGTCTGCCAGGTTTTTTTTATAATTATCAATTATCTTCTCCAACAGTTCACCGGGGTCACTTTCAGGAATGTCGGCAGGTATACCACTTACAACAAAAGTGTTGATTCCCAATGGCTCAATGCAAAAACCCAATATGTTGAGATGAGCACTTAATTCCCTGATTATTTCAGCATCGGCAGGAGCCAGGCTTATGTTTTGCGGGAAAAGACTTTGTTGAGAACCAGGTTGATTCCCGGCCAATTTTTCCATCAGCCGGTCATAGATTATCCGCAGGTGGGCATTGAACTGGTCTATCACCATCAGGCTTGATTTCACTTTTGTGACAATATAACTACCATTGATTTGGAAAAGATCGGTTTCCCTTTCTTTTTCACCTTCAGTAGTTCTATCAGGCAAGAGAGCTGTGTGAAGGTCTTCTTGACCCCGTTCTGTTTTATAATCAAGCAGCAAGCGCCATTGCGGATCAACCGATTTGGAGCTGGGCTTAAAGGTAACATCAGATTGCTGGTTGAAAGGGTTGTATCCGGGATTGATACTTATGCCAGGTTGCCGGGGCACATAATCTGGCGGAACACTTGTAATGTTAATACTGGTTTCCGCCTCAAAATCAATTTCGGGGGCCAGGCTGAACTTGCCGAGTGATTGTTTAACAGCAGCTCTCAGCGTAGTGTATATCAGCTGATTATGCTGAAAGTTCACTTCAGTTTTGGTGGGGTGAATGTTGATATCAATGGTCGAGGGATCAACTTTGAGGTAAATAAAATAAACCGGGTAGGATCCTTCGGGTATAAGTTCCTGGTAAGCTGTTTCAACGGCATGGTGAAGGTATGGATTGCGAATGAAGCGCCCATTGACGAAATAGAACTGTTCGCCACGGGTTTTGCGCGCAAATTCAGGTTTTCCAATATAACCTTTTATAGCTACTTCTTGTGTCTCCTGCTCTACAGGTAATAGCCTGTTATTAAAATGATTACCCATCAGCGAAATAATACGTTGTTTTATGCCCGATTTCTGCAGGACAAACATGGGTTTATCGTTGTTGATCAGTGAGAAAGCAATGTTGGGATGCACCAGTGCCACACGCTGAAACTCATCAATGATATGACGCAACTCAGCATTATTGGATTTAAGGAAGTTACGGCGGGCAGGCACATTAAAGAAAAGGTTCTTCACCATTATTGATGTCCCGGCAGGGCAGGAGCAAGGAGCCTGGTTTTTTAATGTGGCGCCGTCTATTTCAATCAACGTGCCCAACTCATCTTCAAAGCGGCGGGTTTTCATCTGCACCTGTGCTATGGCTGCAATGCTTGCTAATGCTTCGCCCCGGAACCCAAGGGTGCGTATAGCAAACAAATCATTGGCTTCTTTGATTTTTGAGGTCGCATGGCGTTCAAAACACATGCGGGCATCGGTCACCGACATACCGCAACCATCGTCAATCACTTGTATTAATACACGACCGCTATCCCTAATCACCAGTTTAATGTCTGAAGCACCAGAGTCTATCGCGTTTTCGAGCAGCTCTTTCGCGGCCGATGCAGGCCTTTGTATGACCTCACCGGCAGCTATCTGGTTGGCGACAGAATCGGGTAGCAGTTTAATCAGGTCGGGCATCTGAAAACCAGTGGGTTATTAAAAAAGTTTTGCGAAAAACAAGAAATAAATTAGCAGAACCAAAGCGGCAAGGTAGATCAACAACTTGCGGGTGGTTACTTTGTTGCGTTGGCTCCGCTCGCGACGGGTATGCCACGAGCGATGCAATTGTACCCGCATTCGTTCAGCACTGGGGCTTTCTGATTCGCCTTGAACCGCCTGCCGTATCTTTTCAAGCTCTTCCTTCCTTTGGTTGTAATAAAGCGGGCGATAGCTAAAGGTTTTGGGTTTTTGTGTCTTAAAAAATGTGATTTTCATAACAATGATGTATTTCCCCCAGTTCCAATTTACCTGCTTGCAAAGATAGGCATTCCGGATTTGAAAAAGGATATCGGTATCTAATCAAGAAGAGTCTTTTAGAAACGATGTTTTTAGTAGTTTTGTTTTGTCAGATTCGGTCAAAACATCTAATCCAAAATGACATGAGCATCGAAAAGAATCACACCCTTAAAAATCTGATCGTTGTGGGCGACAAGGTGTTGATAAAACCACACTCCGAAAAAAATAAGACGAAGGGAGGCCTTTTGTTGCCACCTGGATATAGCGAAAAAGAAGAGATTCAAACCGGGTTTGTAGTAAAGTCAGGACCCGGCTTCCCTATCCCTTACCAGGTTGATGATGGAGATGAACCATGGAAACAATCTGACGAAAAAGTGAAATACATCCCATTGCAAGCCATGGAAGGCGATTTGGCTATTTTCCTGCAAAAAGGAGCCATAGAAATAATTTACAACGAAGAAAAATATCTTATCGTACCACAGCACAGCATACTGCTGATCGAGAGGGAGGAATAGTGAGTACCCATCTGCAGCCATTGCCTTTATTCCGAGTGCTGCTGAATATGATAATTAAGTATATCATCCACCGGCTGAATGATTATTCTACCCAGTGCGATTCTATGATTTTTGGCTGCTTCCTCAACAAATTCACCAAAGTAATGAGCAATTGAGCCACTGAGATGAAGTGTGAATTGCCGGTAATCTTCGTAAACCGTGACCATGTGCGTGAAAAAAGCTTCGAAATGGGAGTTGAGGAGTTCCTTCATCCAAGGGTTGGTTTTATGTTGAAATGCAAAAGGCGCAAATGATGCCAGGAACATGTTCGGAAAAGATTGCCTGTAAATCATATCGAGAGTCCTGCTGAGTGAAACAGGATGCTTTTCAAAGAAATCTTTTTCAAGATCAACTGGCAACTTGTTTTCAAAAAATGCTTTCACCAGCGATCGTCCTAAAATTGCCCCACTACCCTCATCGCCTAATACATACCCAAGTGAGTTGATTTGCTTTGTAATGTAACGGCCATCATAAATACATGAATTTGAACCGGTTCCAAGGATTCCGATTAAACCGGCGCTATTTCCGCACAAAGCACGGGCTGTTCCCAGTAAATCCGATTCAACTGCGATGGTTGCTTCGGTAAACAAATCGCTGAGTGGATATTCGATTTCCCTTACTTTTTCGCTTAGCGTGCATCCTGAGCCATAGAAATAAACTTCGCCCACATTCTTAGGATTTAAATACGGCAGCAAGTCTTTCTCAAGCACTTCGGTTACCTTATCCGAGTTCAAAAAATACGGATTCATGCCGATAGTTTGTAATTGCCTTATCCCATGTTTTTTATCGTAAATCCGCCAGTCGGTTTTTGTCGAACCGCTGTCTGCAACAATGATCATAATGAGGTTTTTATTAATGCAAAATAAGGAAAAAATATCATTGGTTTGAATTAATAGTGTATGAAAGCCAGGGAAGCCCTAATATTTCTGCCCTTTGTTTACCCGAGGGCGTTTGACCAGTTGGTTTTGTCAAGTGTTTTTGTAATTTCACGGCCTCAAAACAGCTATTATTGAACCCTTTGATCCTCAAATTTATCAAATTCAGCCTTGTAGGTTTCTCAGGGCTTTTTGTTGATTTTGGCATTACCTGGTGGCTCAAAGAGAGAATGAAGGTTCAGAAATACTTAGCCAATGCCGCTGGATTCATTATTGCTGCTTCAACCAATTATACCCTCAATCGTATTTGGACATTCGAAAGCAACAATCCGCATATTGCCACCGAATATGCCCGGTTTGTGATAGCTGTAACCATCGGTTTGGGAATCAACAGCCTGGTTTTGTGGCTGTTGGTGAGCAAGGTGAAATGGAACTTTTATCTTTCAAAGCTTATCGCTATTACAATCACTACCTTCTGGAATTTTGGAGCGAGTGTCCTCTTTGCATTCAGGTAAACAGTATCCATGGCATTAATTACTCTTTCAGTGTATAATCACCAATTCTTGTGCGATATAGATACAATGTTTGGTTATTATTCGCCGGAGTGAGTCTGTGCATAATGCGATCTACAAAACCCGGCTCAAAACTTGTTTCGTTAATCAAATGAGGGAAAACCCGTTTAGCGGCGCTGATGCGATAATCAATATCCTTATCTCCGACAAAAATGACAAACTGGGGTTGCCTTTCCTGTGGTTGATGATCAAAAAAATGGATAGAATAAATCTCTCTGAAAATTCGCCCGGTTGGGCTAATTTCTGATGGGTGATGATCACGGGCGTAGGGTGGGTTACCTAAGACATAAACCGTGATCCAGTTATTCATATAAAACACCGGAATCATTTGGGCGCTGCTCCGGGAGGTTTCTTCTATCACGATTGATCTCAGATTTTCGTATCTTGAAAGGTACAGGCTGGCTTCAACACGTGCTTTTTTGGAATAGGATACTGTTAACACGCTGAGTAACATGATATTGATTAATAAAGAGAATAGGTAGCCTGCATTTAGCAACTTGCTGTTTTTGATCCAAAATCGAGATGTTGAGGTAAATGACATCCAGCCAATGGTTCCGAGTATCACAAACATAGGTATCACCGTAAAGATGAACCGTTCCTGCTTGTTTGGGAACACTGTATGAAACATAAAAAACAGGAAGGTTGGCACGAAAATGAGCAGGTGCTTGCGCCATTGCATGAAAAACCCAAAGAAAAGCAATATGCCCACTGGTGGGATGAGCATGGCTGGAATCGTCTGGAAGTACATCCAGAAATTGCGTGTGCCATAATCATCAGAATGCGCAAGGTTGTAAAGGATGTATTCCGTAAGTTCAGCAAATGGCCTCCCCCAGATGAATATATCTATCACACCTTGTATCAGTGACATGCTGAACAAAGTGCCCAAACCAAAAAACACAGCTTCTTTCCACTTTTTTTCTAATAAAATTGCCAAACCGACACCACCGATAAAAATGATTGTTTGAAAACGTATAGAGAAGGCAAGGCCCATGATGAACCCAACTAAGAAGTAATTCAGTGCGGTTCTTCCAGCTCCGGTAGATTTAATAATTTTCCATAAT
>JAUXXY010000158.1 GCA_030684735.1 Bacteroidales bacterium
TTTCATATATTTATAGGTATCCCATATCCAAATCTGAGCACCAATCACGCTTTTCTCAGTAAACGCGCCCATACTGGTAGCAAATGTTTCTTCGAAGAAAGTAACACTCCCAGTACCAGGTATTATTCCGGTGCCATCCATCCAATAACCTGTTAAACTCTTGATACCGGGCTGACTGAAATATGCCTCAAGGTTGCCGAAAACCTTAACCTGTTTGCCCTTATTCCCCACATTATTAACTAAATTCAAGGCATTGCGGATATCACCGGCAGGTAACTGAACAGGTAAACAATTGATCAGATTAGTTTCTCCGGAAGTAGCGGCAATCAGGATATTGCTGTTAGTTCTGAACGGAGCGTTAAAATTGGCCACAAATGGGCTAACATCAGTTTCATATACACCTACAATATAACCATGTACCCATTTGCCAGTACCGGTGTTGTTGGCAATGGCTTTAACCACATCGAACGGGTCATCAAAAGTGCCAGTGCCGCTGCCAGGTGGAGGTGGATCAACACCAGTGAAACTTTGAACATCTGAAAGATCGCGAATTGTTAGTTGGTAGGTGGTGCCGAATATGCTAAGAATTCCTGTTACATTCCCAAATCCTTTTGGCGTTAATTGACTGGCAAAGTTGGCGTATTTACTAGTTCGCACGGCGAGTTGGTTGTTGCCGGCATCCAATAGGGTCAGGTTGGTAGCATCGGCTGATTGAGGAGCCCACATCACTGATGATTCGGCAAACCTGACATTCTCAAACTTCACCAGTTTGCTTATCAGCGAAGCGTTCACCAATCCAATGGTAGTCAACGTCTGTGGCTGGGGTGGGGGCCCGGGCAGACTATCGCGAAACAGGTGATTTGGCATAAAAATTTCCGGCAACCGGCCAATAGCCCCGCTAAACAAATAACCGAGCTGTATAAGGTTGCTATAATCACCGATATACATGTTTTTGCATTTCACAAACACACGTTGCCCCAACTTGTACTCGTTGTAGAGCGAGGTTTTATCCAGGGCTAGCTCAATACCGGCCGTGGCATCCTGGATAATCATCTTTTTGTAGAGATTGCCACTTTCGTCGTTGGCCACCACAATGCCTTTGATGATGATGTCGTCCGTAATTTGCTTTAACCCGGTATAACTTGCTTTGAGTTGAGCAATGGTTGTATTGGATTCAAAATCAACCTTAGGGATAAAGATGGGTGGCTCATCAAAATCACCATTCACACAACTGTTCAAGGTAAGGTTTGCCATTAGCAGGAACATGCCTGCAAAAATTTTCCAACTACTTTTCATACTGATATTCATTATGTTGTCTGTTTAATATTTAAATTTAGTATCTCAAGCCAAGGTTTAAAAAGTAAGTAGTGCCGTAGTAGTAGAAGTACCGGGGCGGGAATTTGTTAACATTCTTTTCAGCAAAATCGAAGCGCAGTTGCTCGTAGCCTCCGGTAATGACTTCCTTGTTATTCAGGATGTTACTTACGCTGAAATTGATGTTCAGGAAGAATTTGTTTTTGATCCGGTATGATTTCCCTATCGAGACATCAACAGTGTATCCGTTCGGTAGTTTTTCCTGACGTGTGATGGCACTGATGCGAGGATCGCCTTCGCCAAGATTTTGTATAGCTAATTGGGTGCGGCGTTCAGGGTTGAAGTCCAACCAGATGTTGTCGTAATAATTTACGTTGGCATTGATATACAAATAGCGTGGTCCTGCATATTTAATTCCCAGCGAACCGGCAGTTTGCGGTGTGCCTGACACATAGAAATACTTGCTATAGATGAGTTTGGTGGTGTCGGGCTTCGATCCGTTGTCAAATGCCACAATGGCTTCGGGACGATTAGTATAGCGGTAGTTGCCCAGGTTGAATGCTCCCATCAACGAATAAGGCCCGAAGAGTTTCACTTCAGCGCCCATTTCAATACCTTGGTGGGTCTTGCTGATGCTATACATTACATAATTGACCAAGGTGAGGTAGTCGTCGTGGTAGAAGCTGTTTATTTCGTTCAGATCGCTGAACATAGTATGATATGCTGTAATCCGTGCTTTTGCATTGGGCATGCGCAAGTGGTAGGTGAGTTCAGTGCTGAACACTTTTTCGCTGGTAATATCCGGAACCACGTCGTGACGTGTGCGAGGCGAGATGAAAGCATTGCGCATGTATGGGGCGCGGGTAAGGTAGGCCACATTGCCTTCGAGGAAATGGCGCCCGGTAATTTTATAAACAGCACCGGTTTTAAAGGCGTAATCCAGAAAGCTATTCTTCTTGGATTCACCCAATGAGTTGTCGGGATGGCGTCCGTTGCGCATGAAACCGTGGCGCCAGAAGGTCGTGGCCGAAAGTTGACCGGCAAGGTAGAAATCAACCTTACGATACGAAAAATCCGAAAACGCCCAGATGTTGCCACTTTGCTGCCTGAGTTCATAATTGTATCCAAAGATATCGCCCTCAGTAACGATCCGGTTTGGATTATCCAGGTCGTTTTGCATAAGGGTGGTGTTGCCGGTAAAATCGCGTTCGGCAAACTGGTCAATATCCACCCAGAAAGACCCGCCCAACAAATCGTTGATAGTCTTGAAATAACTGCCTGTATAGTCCGACAGTTCAATCCCACCACTCACTTTTATATTATCATTCAACTCATGATTGATAAACGATGAAAAGTTAAGCTGGTTCTGATCATTACGCCGATCTTCGATGATATAGCGTGCCTGCTTACCTTCAGCTTTGGCAAGGTAGTTGGCCTGATAAAGGGCATCCCAATCAACTTGGCTGACACTGGGGTCGGTTTTCCAGGCGTGGGCTACTGCTGCACGAACCACTGAGTCGGTTGCCCAACTGGGTAGATTGCGGTAATAGTCGGGGCGGGGGTCCGCTGACTTGTACCAGTTGAAGGCGGTGGTTCCGGTACGTCCAAACAAGTATGAGAATGTGTTGGTGATTTGGGTGCGGCTGCCCGGGTTCCAATAATGATTGAGAATTATCACAGGCTGATTCATGGTGCGAACCCTGGAATTGCGTTTTTCTCCATTCTGGTACCCCCAATTGGGACTGTAGTAATTATCTCCGAGCAAGTCATACACTTCCTGGGTAGCTCCACCCTGCATGCCACGCTCCACAGGAGCAGCAAAAGTTGTAAGAGCCAGTGTGTGCTTGTCGTTAAATTTACGTTCAAGCCCCAGAAACCACGCCCAGGCATCGTAAAAGGTGCCTTCTACGTAGCCGCCATTGCCCCAGCGTCTTGATCCGCTGATAGTTACCGCCCAGTTGTTGGGCATCAGCCCGGTGCTATGGATTATCATGGCACGGTTTCGATAGGTGCGGTTTGTTGAAGAGTAAGTGAGCTTGGTCTGGATGCGCTGTTGCGAAGCCCTAGTGATGATGTTGGTGACACCGCCAACATTGCCAAACGAAAAGCGGGCAGGCGATAAACCATTCACCGACACGTTGTTGCGTGTGGCATCATTTAAACCACCCCATAAAGCCCACAATGTGCGGCCGGTTTCGGCATCGCTGATAGGGGTGTTGCCAATATACGTGGTATTGAGGTCGGCATCATAGCCCCGCATCCTGAAATAAGCAGGGCCAAAAGTGTAGGCAGCCGTGGAAACAAAAACATCATTCGACGAATGCAGTAGTCCCGAGATGTTCTGGCCCTTGGAGTCGTCGTCTGTGTCGAGCGAGGAAATGCTTACCTCCGACAACCCCCCCGACAGTGCATCAAGGTTTGTGGCGGGATCTAGCTCAATAACACCCAGATCGGTGTTAGATTGAAGGTTAATGGTTAATACATTTCTGCGGAAGCCAGGTGCCGTAAAATCGAGTAATACTTCGCCAGCGTGGAAACCTTGCAGGCTAAATTCACCATTATCATCAGTTATGGCCTGCATGGTTCCGGTGTTTACAATCACCGCCGGAAGTGGTCTCTGCGCTTCAGCATCCACAACCTTGCCCGAAATTGAGTAGGGTTGCGCCCAGGATGGTAGAATCGCAAAGCAAAACCATAAAATCATTAGTGGTTTTTTAATCATGTTTGCATCGGTTAAAGGTTTTATTAATAATATCCGGAAATTTTCAGCCCTATTCATACCTGTGGAAGGAAACCAAGATACAAAAGAAGTAAATAGTTCTGATATCCAGGCATCCGACCTCAGGATAATTGCTTGTTGCAACTGAAAATACCAAGG
>JAUXXY010000002.1 GCA_030684735.1 Bacteroidales bacterium
TTTATCATCTAAGATACTGAATACCAGATTATTAAATCATTATTTTCAAATAAGTTATCACCAAGTTATTAACATATATTATTGATTGTCAATTTGTTATAATTTTTGTCATGTACTAAGTCAAAATATAATTGTTGTACTCCACGGCAAATAATAATTGTATCTAATAGCAGTTATAAAATCTCCTTGCGTTATCATTAGTTGAATTTAGGAATGAATAAATAAATGTGTGCGATAAGTTATTTTCTCTTTTTCTTAATATTAATACCCAAAATCTGAAAAGGTTATACGCAAAAAGTAATCTTGTTAATAACTGCCATGTTTTTGCCCCTAAATGTTAATAACATCAGTTGAAATATTTGAAAAAATAAACAAATAAGGCAACACATCGAAAAAAACAGATACATGCCAACAGCAAGTAAATGTCTGTTAGGAACGCATGTACACGCGGATTTACAACTGCGCCTGCCTGCCAGCGCCCGACGAGCAGTCAGGGTTTTTTCATTCCACAAAACCTTTTGTAAAGTTCAATGCAAATCTCTATCAGTGGCTCAGGAAAGTGCTGGAAGAATATCCGGTTTGCCCGCCAATAAATCAGGTGGTGTGTTGTTTACCAATATACTGCTCTAAAAGCAAATGCAGCGGGATATCGTAAATGGTCGGATGGATACAAAGGTATATATAGTTTAACACTATCAAACCTGCAAGTCGAAACTGGTTTTTACAGACAACCGATTACTAAATTCTGTAATCATTTAGCACGGCGCTCCATTTTCGAACGTAATCACAGTCATACGTTTTTTTCCGTCCATTCTCACCTTTAATGGTTTGTTGAACCTTACATGCCTGAAAAATGTTGTTTTCTGAACCAGGGGTTGGCGGTCGAGCACTTCCCACCGGATATAGCTTTGGCTGCTGTCGTTTGGCAATGAGACATATCCAACATTCATTGAGGTAACATTATGAAAAAAATGCGAACCCGATGATGCATCGAGCGGAAAACTTTCGAGGCTGGTTTCGACGATGACTTTTGCATTCGATATCTGAGGCCAGGTAACGGGTATGCCAATCCAGCGATCGCGTGTACCCCAGCGACCAGGGCCGATAAGAAGATATTTGCGATTCTCGCGGATCATTTGTGCGTTGAGTTTCTCAATTTCATCAGCCATAGCCAGGGTCTGGCTTTTATCGAAATAGTGGCGATCTACATAAATCACATCGGTAATAGTTTCAATCAGCCCGTTGCCCATACATTTTTCAGAGAAAAGCATAATATCATTCGAGTTAATTTCATCCAAATCAATATTATAGCCCTGCGCGCTACCTATCAATGGTTTGATTTGAAGCAGATAAAACGATGCCCGCATGTCTTTATCCTTGTTCAGGTCAACAGCAAATTCAATTTCCACAGGCGAGCCCAGTGCTTCCTTCACCACATCGAGCACTGTTTCGATGGTTTTTGATAAGGGCGCATAGTTGTATTTCAGCACATCGGCAAAGTTTATGATACGTGGGCCTGCTGCTGAAAGTCCCGGGCTAATCGAGTTGCTTTCAGGATCATACACCGAAGCAAGGTGCTTGAGGGTGCCATGGTTTTCGGATTCGCTAATGGGTAGTTTGGCCAGCCCGGCGGTATCACCCTCCAACAGATTTGGTTCCTTTTTCCGTAAGTCAACAGCAAAAAAATCCACCTGCGAGTTGCGGTATATATCCTTCGGGGAGTTGATTTCCACGCCAGCGTATTTGGGTGAAAACCGATAAGCTTTTTCGCCATCCACTACATATTTGCCCAGACCAAGTGCGGCTACCGCAAACCCTTCTTCGGGTTTCATGTGCGAAAACGGATAATAATTATACGATTGTGCCACACCACTGATGTGGGGGTAGAAGAAATCGCCGTAACGGTGGCCCACCACTTCCTGAAGCACCACCGCCATTTTTTCTTCTTCCAATTTGTAGTTAACCGCTTCGATATAGCCACGGGCTACGTTTGAGTAAATCGAAGCATACACCATCTTGATGGCATTGGCTACTTGTTCAACTCGCTGGTTAAGGTCGGGATGATTGTTTGGCAGCAGGTAAGTTTCAAAAATCCCTGCAAAAGGCTGCATAAGCGAATCTTCAAACAGACCCGATGAGCGTATGGCAATGGGTTTGCGGATATGCCGTAGAACAATTTTCAGCCTTTTCATCAACGTATCTGTCAATTTTGATTGAATGAAAGTATGCTTGATTTCTTCGTATGAGATATTATCGAAGATGATCTCCCTCAGGTGATTACGATCAATGAAATATTCGAATTCAACGGTTCCTATGACCATTGTTTTGGGTGCCCTCACATGGATATTGGGAACATGCTGATAAAAGTCATAGTTGAAAATCAAGGTGTTGATAAAGGCTACTCCCCGTCCTTTGCCACCGAGTGAACCTTCCATCAGGCTCACTATGTTGCTCTCGTCGGGAATGGCCGACTCTTCAAAAGGAATAATTTTACCCCGGTTTTGTTCATTACGAAACTTTTGAATTACATCAAGGAGATAAGACCGCAACTCCTGAGGACTATGGAAGTCTTGTGCTTTGATTGGATTGATGATCCTGGCCACCTGGATTTCTCCACGAGCCATCAGCCAGAGCGAAAAATGATCTTTTCGTGCGTGATAGAATAGCGATTCATCAGGGATGGTGTGAAGATTATTTTCGAACTCGCGCAATGATTTGGCTATGGCTATTTGCACACCTTGGTTGTTACGATAGATAAAATTGCCAAAGCCTAGATAGTGTGCGATAAAACTTCTGAAATCCTGTGTCAAGGTTTCAGAGCCTTTGTCAATGAAAGTAGCTTTCAGGTCAAAAGCAATGCTGGCATTTGCCGGATCGGATGACTGGATCACAATGGGCAGATCTTTTTTGATGGTACGGATATACCTGGCAAGGCTTAGACCTGCATTTTCGTCCATTTTACCATTACGTTCGTACTTCACATCAGTGATTAGGCAAAGCAAGTATTCACGGTATTTGTCGAGTATTTCTACCGCTTCTTCGTAGTTTGAGGCCAGCAAAATCTTGGGCCGGGCGCGCATACGGAGTACCTTGTATAGTTCATCGGTACTTACATCGTCAATGATACGCTTGGTCTGCTCCATCACGATGTTGTATAGGATGGGTAAATACCTGGAATAATATTGCGGGCTATCCTCGACCAACACAATCATCCTGACCATACCTACACGGGTGTCGTTTTCGGCATTGATGCGGTCTTCGAGGTGCTTGATCATGGCAAAAAACATCTGCGATTCGCCGTTCCAGATAAATAGCCGGTCAATATCAGGGCAACTATTTTTCTGATCACTGAAATATTCCACATCCCGATTGCCATTGAGCAAGAAGTAGATAGGAATATAAGGATACTCAATTTTAATGTGATGGCTCAGTTCAACTGGCAACTTTTTATCCACACCGATCATGAAAATGATCAGGTCATAGTGTTTCAACTGCAGCTCGGCAAATACTTCGTCGGGCGACGAAACCCCGGTAATTCGAGGAACTGACGTAAGATTGAGCTGAGCGTATTCCCCCAGCACATGCTCTGAAAATCTACCCTCGCGCTCAATGCTGTAAGCATCATAAAGGTTGGCCACCAGCAGGATTTCGCGAACCTTAAAAGGCATCAGGTCGTGATATATATCCCGGTTGGCATTGTTTTTATTAAGGAAACGTTGCAGCAGTTGTTTGCTGGGGGTCATGGGTGCTTTCCTACTCACCGCCGGAGGCTTGAAACGTTCTTCAATATATGATTGCGACAAGATGGCTTTTGCCGAAATGCTGTTGAGATAGCCTGTGAGGATATTAGCGAGGTTTTCGATAAGCATGCGCTCCTCGCTCATAAAAGGGCCTTCGTCAATATCCATGAATTTACGGGTATAGAAAATTTCGATGGATCCTGGTTGTTCATCAATTGTTATGAATCCCTGGCGTTGAATCCATTCAGATTCTTCAAAGTCCGAAGAATGATATTCCTTGCCATCGAATCGGATTCGGGCAGTGGTAAACTCAGGGTATTGCCAGGCTGAGGGTAAAATCATGCACACATGCTGCAACGTTTCATCCACCGGCTTGTTTTCCTTCAATATTTGGGTGGTACGGTTGATGGCGGCCAATTCTTTGAGGCGTTCACGCCGCTCGAAAAGCAGTTTATCAATTTCTTGCCTGCTTACATCCTGTTTGTTATCTTCGTTCATAACCCGTTGATTAGTTGTTTCATGCCCTAAACCACCATGTATTTCTTCCTTGCTTTAACCGTAGCTGCATCCAGTTCTTTGACTTGTTTAGACCCAATAAAGGTAATAATTTTCTGTTTAATCAACCTCAAATCCGAGTCATATAACGTTAATGCACTGTTTATAACAAGCCTCCATTTCACATGAACTAGATTAATTTCTACAGCAAACGTTAAAGGATGCTTTTCTTGGCTGCCTGCTTATAATAAACTGTTGATAAATAATTTGAAATCTTTTTGATTCAATCAATGAAATTGCATTACCTTTGACAATATTAGTCAACACACAAAATGTCAACAGTAGGACTGCAATTACGGGAATTGAGAGAAAAGGCAGGTTTTTCATTGCGAAAAGCCGCAGTAGCCATAGACATTGACGTGGCTATATTGAGCAAGATGGAGCGTGGCGAACGAAAATTCTCAAAAGAGTTGGTTTTAAAATTAGCAGAACTCTATAGAACTAATTCAGATAGACTGGTTATTGATTTTTTAAGTGAAAAAGTACTTTACGAACTTGAAGGTGAAGAATTTGGATTGGAAGCTTTAAAGGTGGCTGAGAAACAATTAAAATATAAAAAACATAAGGATGTCTAAATCAGATAACATAAAACGGGCGAAATTGCACCGCCAACGAAAAAAAGAAAGTGGAAAACATATACTTTTGAATGAACAGTTGGAGAAAGACAAGCAAATATTGCGGGATAAAGCAGCAAACGATAATATTAAGATTATTGACAGAAAATTATTTGGAAGAAAAGAAAAAATTTCAACTGTTTTACTTGAAATGATAAAACCCATTCTATTAACGGCACAGGATGAAGAAGATGCAAGGGGCATTGTTACAATGGGCGTGGTAGCATGGAATTGTGGAATTATTAAGCAAACCAAGGGAGAAGATAAACTGCGAGATTCAATGAAAGCATTTAAAAGTAACGAAATCAGCGAGGAAAGAAAACTACTTGATGAATACATCAGTATTAAGTGTAACCAGTATAGTGAATACCATGATTTTATTACCGATTTTCAATTATCGTTTGAACGTGATGGAAGAATGAATTTTACTGTACTAACCGGTGTTACTAATGATATTGCAAAAACATTAAATAATTAAGCTATGCCAACACTCCAATTCAAAGGAAAAAATATTATCTGGAACCACCATTTGGCTGTTCCGTTTCATACATTGGACGAAGTACCGGAATTGCATTATATTCCCGAAAAAGCCAACGGTAATATGATTATTGAAGGGGATAATCTCATTGCCCTTAAAGCGCTTTTGCCACAGTTTGCAGGAAAAGTTAAGTGTATATATATTGACCCGCCTTATAATACAGGAAATGAGGGTTGGATTTATAATGACAGTGTTAATAGTCCTTTATTAAAAGACTGGATAGGAAGGGAAGTCGGCAAGGATGACCTAACAAGACATGATAAATGGCTTTGCATGATGGTTCCACGTATAAAATTGCTATACCAACTTCTTTCTGAAAATGGAGTGATTTTTATTTCCATTGATGATAATGAGTTATCGAATCTTATTTCATTTTGCAATGAAATTTTCGGAGAAGAAAATTACATAGCAACTATTCCAAGGATAACCAAAAAGGCAGGGAAAACCTCCGATAGTATATCAAAGAATACAGATTACCTTGTCATCTATAAAAGAATTGGTAATCTTGAATTTGAAAAAATTGAGATTGATGATGAAGGTTATAAGCACTCTGATGAATACGAGGAAGAAAGAGGAAAGTATAAATTAAGTCAAACTCTTGATTACAGTTCAATACAGTATTCCACTTCATTAGATTATGAAATTGAAATAGATGGTAAAATCTTTCGTCCAGGAAATAGTACAAAGGAAGAAATGGAAGAAAGAATAATAAGGAATCCTAAAAGTGATTGGTGTTGGAGATGGTCAAAGCCATTGTATAAATTTGGTCTGGAAAAGGGTTTTGTTGTTGTTAAAGAATCTAAAAATGGAAAAAGAATTTATACAAAGACTTATTCAAATGCAATAATAGAGAATACAGGTAGTGGATATCAAATTAAACTGATTGAGCGCAAGAAAAATGCAACAACATTAGAGTTTATTGAAAATCAATACTCGAATGATAATTCAAGAAAGGAAATTGAAAAACTATTTGGCTATAAAGCGTTTGAGTACAGTAAACCATCATCGCTAATAAAAAGAATTATTCAACTTGCCTCTGACCAAAATTCAATTATACTTGATTCTTTTTCAGGTTCAGGTTCCACCATGCATGCGTTAATGGAACTGAACAAAGAAGACGGAGGCAACCGCAAATGCATTATGGTTCAAATGCCAGAAAATACCACAACAGAGCCTGAAAAGAATATTTGTAAAGACATAACAAGAGAAAGAGTAAAAAGGGCAATCGAAAAATTTTCTTATGATTCAGGTTTTAAATATTATCGCCTCGGTATCCCACTTGATGCAGAAACCATGCTTGCAGGGCAATTGCCAACCTACAAGCAGTTTGCAAAATACGTTTACTACTTATGTACAGGCGAAAATTTAGATGCCGAAGACCTGTCTGCCGGACAGGCAGGCAAAATAAACGAAGCCGAATTTTATGTTGGCGAATATGGTAAACAAGCTATTTATTTGGTTTACACGCAGGATTACGAAACGCTCACTCGCCTTGCCCTTAATTTAACACTTGCCGAGAAAATAAAAGAACAGCAGCCGGGCAAAAAACGGATTGTTTATGCTCCATCCTGCTTTTTGGACGAGGAGTACCTTATCGACAACCAGATTGAATACGTGGGTATTCCGTACAATTTATTTCAAAGGAGGTAAAAGCGCTTTATGGAGAAAAATTCCGAAATACTGCTATATCAAACCGAAGACGGGCAAACGAAAGTTGAAGTCCGTATGGAAAATGAAACTGTTTGGCTCACCCAGGCACAAATGGTTGAATTGTTTCAAACTACAAAGCAAAACATTAGTCTTCATATTCGGAATATATTTCAAGATGGTGAATTACAGGAAGTTTCAGTTGTCAAGGAATACTTGACAGCTGCAAGCGATGGTAAAAATTACAAAACTAAATACTATAATCTTGATGTAATTATTTCGGTAGGTTATCGTGTAAAATCATACAGAGGTACACAGTTCCGCATTTGGGCTACCCAACAGCTAAAGGAATTTCTGATAAAGGGATTTGTATTAAACGATGAACGATTAAAAGAAACGGGGTATACCAATCAATATTTTGATGAGTTGCTTCAGAGAATCAGGGATATCCGCAG
>JAUXXY010000004.1 GCA_030684735.1 Bacteroidales bacterium
TTTATCATAATATCCCAGCACAATCTTGTAGGCGCCTAAGTAGAAATAATAGAGCAATGAATTTTTGTTTCCAGCAAAATGAGTGAAATAAAACAGGTTGCCATCGTTCCAGAAGTACGCTCTTGATTCGGTGGTTGTGCATTCCAAATAAGTGTAGTTATTCATATCCGACTTCACCTCCCAATCCACCTTTTTTTTAAGGTTATCATCATGGGTAACTTCAAAACTGATGGTCTGACCTGGCACAAAATTGAAGGCCTTGTAAAGCGAGTCGGTCTTAACCACATTTGCTACTGTTAGTCCTTTAACAGGACGATCATAGGTTCTTAACTCGTAGCCTTCGTTGATTTTTACCAGGTAATTGGTAAAAGGGTAATCCAGGGTTTTCGACCCGATAAATGGATCGGCTTGCACCTGGAAATGCAGGTGGGGAACTACTGAACGGCCGGAATTTCCGCAGTAGGCAATGATCTCACCCCGCTTCACATAAGCCCCCTTATAGGTTTTACTACTGCCAATCTGTAAATGACTTAACTTAGAGTAGAGTTTTTCGTCATGTTTGATCACAATGGTATTTCCCCAATTGTTACTAAGATTTATCTCGCCGATACCATTGTCCGGAATTCCGTCCAGTATTTCTTGCACAACTCCATCTGCTGGGGCCAGCACGGGCTTGCCAAAACAGTAATAATCTTTGGGATAGTATCCTGCGTTATCGTAGCTTTTTCCTTCTTCGTCAAAAATCTCAAAATCCCAGGCATGACGCCATTCTTCGCGGTGAGTATGTTCTCCATCATGCCCTTGTGTAACTACCCACTCACCCAGCACGGGAAGAGTAAGTTGTGTCCAGGCGGTAATATCAAACCTTGTCTTATAATTTTGCTGCGAATACAGGTTGCGTTCGGGCGAAAACTGCTGAACCACTACCAATTCGGGTTTATAGAACTGTCGTTCCCTGAACTTCAGCACATACAAAAACATTACGACCACAATGTTGAAGGCGAGCGAATAGATAGAAAGGTTCAGTAAATTAAAAAACAAACTTGTGGAAATAATCACAAAAGAAATGATGGGTGTGAGAAGGATTACCCAGAGAAATGAATATTTCGAGGGTACAATAAAAAAGCCACCAATAGCGATGGCGCTGAGAATATAGTTGAATCCAATATAGCTATAGTTGAGTTCGGCAAGGTTGGCCCCGATAAGCACATAGTTTAAATAAGCTGAGAAAAAGCCGACTATGGAGAGCAAGAATGCAATGCGGGAATAAATAAGTATCCCAATGGCAACCAGAATACCTGCCAGCATGTGATATTGAAAGAAGATAGCAGCCAGCGATTTAAAGTAAGTGGTGATGGATGGATGGATGTGCAACTCGTTGGCCCAGAAATAGAGTTTTACCATTTTTATGCCACCATACTGGTAAATCTCGTTGAGCAGAAAGATGCCCCTTTCACTCATAGCCAAGGCTTCAAATTGCCGCGATGCCAGGGTTACCATCCACAGACCCAATAAAAATGGCCAACTCAGGTAAGGCAATCCATATTTTCCAAAAAATCCTTCGAGCCAAATGGTAAGGAAGAAAGTGAACAATGCTGCAAACGCCAGTACAAAGAAAAACTCAATGCCCGGCTGATAAAACATCCCCATACCCAACCCCACCAACAGACTGTTGAAGCCATAAAACCCCTGTGAGATATTTTTCTTTTGAAAGCCGATAACTATCGCAGCCAGGTTGGCGACAAACACTGCAATCAATCCGCTGAGGCCGGATATCCAATCGAAAAAAGTTACCAGCACAAGAATGATGGCTAAGGCTTTTTGTTTCGAAAAGAACACCTGGCTGTAGCTGAACAGCATTCCTTCGATGAACAGGATAATGGATTTTTCGAGCTTTTGAATCATTTACAACGATATAGGTTACACATAGAATGGATATATCCTGAATCCGTGAACAGATTTTTGTACAGTACGTCATTGCGATCACGCATCAGGCGGGAGAAGCAATCTCTTTCATCAACAGAGATTCCTTCACTGCGTTCGGAATGACGGATTCGCTTCACGGATTCAGTATATATCAAAGATCAAACCTTTTCAGGTGCTCAGGAATTTTTTCCAGTGAGTTAAAGACTTCCATGGTTTCATTCTCGCGAATCACATGCACCTTATCGCCCATTCCAATCAGGACTATCTTTGGTCTGAGGTTGATAAACTGCATCCATTGGGACATGTTGTATGCTCCCACATGATGAATCACAAATTGATCGCCTTTATTGAGCAGGGGAAGCACCACATTTTCACGGATCACATCAATATTCATGCACAACGGGCCATATATGGTGGTTTCTTCGGTGTATTGCGAAAATTCCTGGGCTGGTGTTATTTTATGGTCGTACCAGAATGAGGTAAACAATAGGTTAATGCCAATATCAACGATGGTGGTGCGCTTGCCTGTGGATGAACGCTTATTCGAAATCACCGTGCCCAGTAGGTAACCGGCTTCGTCAATCAATGCACGCCCTGTTTCGAGGATAAGCAAAGGCAGATTATCGGTTGGATATTCGGCGTTAAGCAAGGCTGAAGAAATTTCTTCGGCAAAATCTTCGAACGAAGGAGTTGTATCGGTGCCCGGCAAATACGCTCCTTTCAAGGTGTTGCGCGATGGGAAACCGCCGCCCAGGTCAATATATTTCACATCATGATTGTAGCGGCGTTTAAGGCCCAGGGCCAGATCGGTGAGTTTGCGGGCTGCCACGCCGTAGGCACTCGGACTGAGCATATAGGTGCCAATGTGACAGTGCAGCCCCACCAGGTCCATCTTGCCCGATGCCATAATCTTGTTGAGCGCATCCCAAGCCTGACCGTTTTCATAGTTGAACCCAAAGCGGTCCCATATAGGGTAAACGCCTGTGTCCATGTTCACCCGAATGGCAACGCGGGAACGCCTGCCAAGCTTTTCGGAGAGTTCGACAATGGTATAAAATTCGTCAAGGTGGTCAATGTGAATGAGCGAATCGTTGACAATGGCCTTATGCAAGTCTTCGGTGGTTTTGTCGGGTCCATTGAAGATGATCTTTTTGCCACTCACCCCGTTTTTAATGGCTTTATCGTATTCAAACCCTGAAACCACTTCAGCCCAAGAGCCTTCCTGATGGTAGATATTGCACACTGCATCGAGGTAATTTGTCTTATAAGACCAGGCAAACTGCACCTTAGGATAGCGCATCGTGAAGGCTTTTTTGACTTTTTTATATGTGCTGCGGATGGTTTTTTCGGAAATCACAAACAAGGGTGAGCCATATTTGGCGATTAAATCTTGTACCGGCACGCCATCAATATGCGTTTTTGGAGTGCGTTCAATCCTGGAGCCGAATTTATTGGGCATCTCAGTTTCCAGGCGTTTGATTACCGGACGCTCATACCTAAGTTTTTCCATAGTCAATTAAATATTATTCTGCTGAACATGATATTGATACCATCAATGCCCACACAGATAATTTATTTTCGGATTTTGACACAAAACCATCATAACTCTCCATGGGTTGAAATTTGCTGGAACTCTTCAATATCCACTATCATATCCCAGGCATAACGTACAAACATTTTGCCAACTTTATACTCAGTGAAGGGTAGCACTTTTTCGCCCAGGGCCATTAGCACCAATGCTTCGGGGATGTTTTGCCCGACGCCTACAGCCAGATATATCCAGGCAGGCATACGTGGATTGATCTCGAGCAGGTAGAAATCGTTGTTCTTATCTTTCATCAGTTCAAGCTCAAAGCCTCCCCGCCATTTGGTTTGACTGATAAATCTTTCGGTCAGTTCCAGCATCCGGAGGTCGGCGATGGATATGCCGCCCCAGGCCTTGCCCTTATCGGTGATGTATTGTTTGCGCATGGGTACGGCAGCAATTATGTTGCCCAATCCATCACCCAGACCGGTTACATTAAATTCGGTGCCATGCACAAACTCTTGTACAATCACTGGCGTACCCCATTTGGCTGTGATTTTGTTGAAATAGGTTTTAGCCTGATCAACATTGTAGGCAATATAGGCATCGTAATACTTGCCCTTCACCAGTACCGGATATTGAAAATCTTTGGAAATGGCATGGATGGAGCTAAGGTCATGATACACCTTGCCTTTGGGAACCTTGATGCCGTATTTTTTCCCGAATGCCTCAAGGTTTACCTTGTGACGCTCTTCAAACTGCTCCATGGTGGGCAAAAAGGTATGAATACCCATGTCTTTGAGTCTTTGCTCAAGCCGGATGAATGGGTATAGCTCGGAATCGAAGTTGGGGATAATTACATCCAGTTTTTCTTGTGCATGGATGTATTCGAGGCGTTCCATGATGCTATCGGTACCCGACGAGGGATATGGGATTTGATAAGTCTTGTCCACCAAATCGTGCATGAAAATACCGGGTTCGAGGGATTCGTAGGCTAGCCCGATAATACGGCAATCGAATGATACGGCTTCTTTAAGTGCACGGATTACAGCCACACCCGGCCCGGGGCTATCAATGGCATTGAGTCCCGAAACGGCAATGGTCAAATGTTTTTTCTCAATCATTTTCAACCAGTGAATAGTTACTCAACAACCCTATATAGTCCTCATAATCTTTCTCGAACGACGATGTATCAACGTTATATTTTTCAATCACATGGGTAGCAATTTCCTGTTGACTTTTGTCTTCTTTCAGATAGTTTATGATTTCAGCCCCCATGGGATTCACGGTAAAAGATTCGCCCGTGTCCGGATTAAAAATCAATCCTGAAGCGCTGACCGCAATGCTTTTTTTGATTTTCATCTTGAAAAAGGTTTTTCGTTTGGATCTAAAAAAGTCTGATTTAATGGATAATGAGTTTTTCGGCCTTCGAATGATAATTTCCTGTGCGAATAAAGTAAAGATATATGCCACTTGGGTATTGAGAAGTAGGAATTACTGTGTGCCCGGAATTGCGATCAATATTTATTGTTTTCACAATTTTGCCACTCGGATCGGTAATAACCAATTCGCCGGATAATATGCCATCGGGCAATTCATATCTTATGGTCGAAAATTCCTGAGCCGGATTAGGAAAGGCTTTAATTCCGGCATCTGAATATTTATCTGAAGTGGAAGCTCCGCTAACCAACTGACCTGGTAGGTCATAAACCCTTGTTTGAATGGCATAAGGAAAGCTCGAATAATCATAACTATATGTCAGCATTTTAGTACCAACCCCTCCCATGCTGTGCATGTAAACATACTGGCAACCCGGTACCGACAACAGTTCGGTACCATTTTCCTTCACCACCTTGGCCGTATAGGTATAGTACTGACCGGTTGTATTGTAGTTATAGTAAATATAGGCCATGCATAGTGAGTTATCGGTAGTGAAGAGATTTTCCGATACAAATAAGATGTCATACAGATAATGATTTACCGGAACATTGAGGTTGATAGTCTTCCATAAAATGTGGTTGGTGTTGTAGATGCGGCATTGGCTTGCGGGAACATCCATCACAAAGAATTTGTATCCCGAATTGGCAAGCTTGATGTAGGTGCCTGAATAATTATAAGTGCTTTCGTGTGTGATTTGGCTGGAAGCTGAACCAAAGGTCAGGAATAATGCAATAATTAGGGCAGTTTGTCTCATCTGTTCAATTATTTATGTGTTTCCACAAAGATCATAAAAAAAAATAACCCCGCAAACCTGAGAGAAATTTGTGCTGTGAAGCACAAGCAATATACCACGCGGAGTCAATTAATTGGTTACTGTTAATTTGCGCTCATTTCATCTGAAGCCTGTAGGTTTGTGCTTGGAAATTGGCACAAACAGAACCCATTCCCAACTTCCCAACCCGAGTTGACAATTTGATTATACAATTCCTGCGAAATATACTGTGGAGCATAATTAATACCACGAAATGTAAGGTGGGCATGAAAAGCCCTCAAGTGATTGCGCGAACCTCTATAGAGTTGTGTGAGGATGTATCTGATATCCTGATTGGTGACATTATTTTCCAAATGATCTACCAAGTCAGCAATATCCCAGTCCTCAATATTAGCACCAACAATCATGGCATTATCCGACGAAACAGAACCTTGAGCAACAAGGTCATCATAGAGTTGTTGAATGGTTGAGTTCACAAAAACACCTGCCTGGTGATCGGAAGCCGGATCGGCAAGAGTGTATTTTTCGAGCAGTGCCTTAATAGCAGTAGTGTGGATGGTTTCACTGTTCGAAATGTTGCGAAACACAGGTATTTTATATAAGGCATACATGGCCAGATAAACATCTCTTGCAAGCAATTCTTCTTCGCGCACAAATTGCAGCAGTTCAATTTCGATAGCCGATGGCTCCTCATAGGGCATTGCACCTACACAATTAATAATACAGGCTACAATACCAACGCCTGATTTAATATCCTCGTTGTTTTCGTTTTCAAAATTTAATTCAATTTCGCTCACAAACTCAGAAGCTTTAATAGATTCTGTAAGACTGATCAAATCGGTTTTGCCACATTGCATCAATGAAAATAACAAAACCGCTGTAATAAAAGCAAACCCGCAAATTCCTAATAACTTTTTCATGTTTTTTTTAGTTTCAAGTTAATAATATATATAGTTAGACAAAATTATGCCAAGAATCTTTTCCATGTGTTATGATATTTAAAAAGAATTGTGTAAGATTTTAAGATAGAGGCAATTTATGCATCTTTCGATAAGTTTCGCCAGTTTTTGTCAACCTAGTTTCTTATTTGAGTAGTGCTACACCTTTGGCTAAAAGTTAAATATTTTCATCAGGATGAAAGCATATAGTTCAAGAATTTCTTATTATAATGAAACCACCTTATAAACAGGTACCACGGAATAGATATAGACTCAGATGGGTTATCTTTTTTGACCTTATCCTAGTATGTATAATAAAGGCCGATAGAGTTATAGCTGAAGTAAATATATGCTAGGTGCAACACATATTCGGTGGCAAACATGTTCTCGGAAACGAATTTGATATCACATACATATTGACAAACAGCAACATCCAATGCTAAAATTTTCCATAAAATATGGCGGTGTTGTAAATAAGATATTGATTGTTGCCAACATCCATTTCAAAGAATTTGTATCCCGAAGTGGCAAGTCTTGTGTAAATGTCTGTATGGCTTTATGTAGCTTCGAGTGAAATCTGGCAGTAAGCCATGCTAAGAAAACCACATAGTAACGTTGTTAATGCAGCTCTTTTCAGATATGAGTCCTTTTTTTTATTTACGCAATATCTTGAAAATAAGTATAATATGCTAAGTTATTGTTTAATCACTTTTCGCATTTGTTTATTTTCGCCCTGTTCAGCAGAGATATAATAAATCCCCCGACTTACTGGGTTGCCATCCTGGTTTTTGCCATCCCAAATAATCTGGTTCTTGTCTGGAATGGCTTCAAAACACAAATTTCGGACCTGCCTACCCGAATTATCATAAACAATAACCCTGGCCGGAAGATGGTTAGGGGTTTTAAAGGCTACATAAATATAGTCAGAAAAAGGATTCGGAAAACAAGCAAGCAGGGGGTAAATTGTTTTTTCATCTTCAATTCCTACACCTTGTGGGCTCCACTTAAGAGACATATTGGTGAAGTTTGGCTGGCTGGCTGGGTTGAGTGTTTGTTCCAGGGGGCCTTTAACAAACTGCAAAAAATGCAATTTCCCTGTTGCATTGGCCGAGGTAAACTCAATATATACTCGGTAATTTCCGTCTGAAACCAAATTGCCGTTGACATCTTTTCCATCCCAATAAACAGTATGGGAGATATGATTGGGTATGGTTGGGCCTGTAATAGCGTCTATGGCATTGTAGGTTCCGCTTGTTGTGTTTCTGAAATTGGTAAGATATTGTTTGTATATCGGATTTTGCGCCATGAATTTTCGTGTTTTAATCCATTGCACATTTTCATTACTTATCCAAATAGCCAAAATATGCGTGGGCGAATAAGGGGCAGAATAATTAATGGTCGTAACTGTAAACGTCAGTGTACCGGCTGTTTGGCCTTGCAAGTATGAGGCCAGCATCGAAAAAAGTATAAAATATATAATTTTCATTGTTTTAGGTATGATCTAAGAGAGCAAAACTAAACATAAAGAATTTAAAATCATGTGAAAATCAATTGTTTGAGCCATTCTTTGAAAAAATTGATAAATGCACTAACCTTTTATAATGGCATCATGCGGACAAACATCATCGCATTTACTGCACTTTAAGCATCTTTTCTGGTCAATAAGTGCTTTATGAAGATCAACCTCAATTGCCTCAGAAGGGCAAAGGGCAGTACAAACACCGCAACTCACACATATAGCCTGATCCAATACCGGCTCAACATACTCAGGTGGAGAAACAAAATAGATTGCCTCGTCGGGGCAAACCGAAAAACAATTTCCGCACCGTATACATTTTTTTAGATCAATAAATGGTCTGACGTTTGATGGGTTACCCTCCCGATTAATCCCATTATACATGCAAACCTGAAAACACTTGCCACATTTTATACATTTGGTTTGGTCTATGGCAACCCTTGCCTTGATGATGGCATTATGCCTGCACTTTGCATAACACTTGCCACATCGGGTGCATAAATTTGTGTCGATGCTGGCTTTATTATTAACTTTTTTAATAGCACCTGAAGGGCACACCGATGAGCAATCAGCAACGCAACCCTGGCAACGAGAATTGATAACTGAGTAGTTCTGAATTGTGTAGCGAATTGCATTTCCTTGTTGGGTGCAGGCATCAATACATTTGCCACAACCTACACAGGCACTGGTTATGCTGTATTTGACCGCACTGGATGGTAATACGATGGCCTGAGGCTTGCACACAGGAAGACATTTCCCGCATTGAGTGCACTTTTCGGGCGTAATAAAAAAATCAATAGAAGTGATATCAATGGCTTTTACTTTGCAGGCATTTTCGCAAAGGCAGCAAGACGTGCATTTCTCGGGAAGAATTGAATATTTGCTTCGCTGTGGCAGCAGTATGGCGTTGTAGTAACACACATCGAAACATGCACCACATCCAATACATTTGTCATCAATAACCTCAAAGGATGAATATAGTCCCTCATCGGTGCACGACTTAAGTGTGGGTGCCACCAACATGAGCATACCACCTTTCATTAGTTTTTCTAAAAATTCCCTGCGTTGATATTTATGGGGTTCCATTGTGGCTGTATTTTCGCTTTATTTTTTAAAAGTTATATCTAAACTCAACCCGCCCGAGAAAAGCATCATCTGCCAGGAAGCTACTCCGCACGAAGCCACCTATTGCGCTGGCCTGCATATGTTTTCCAAATTTCTTCACAATTGCCAGGTCAAGCTCCTGCATGGGGTTCTGTTTTGCCTTTAATACGTATTGCACTTTCAGGTGAGTTCTGACTTCCGGAAGCCTATATCTTATGGCGGCCTGAAAAAAAGGCATATCAAGGGCATCGAGGCGAAGCACATTGCCGGCAAAAACATTGCTGAACGAGTACATGGCTTTCGCATTGGCATCAATAGCGATAATTCCGTAATAACGAAAATAAAAATGCGTTCTGCTTTTTGCTCCGTCGAGCGATTTTTCGAGCCCCAATGTATATATCAGTGCCCTATTATCAAGAACCGAATGGTAGAGAATTTCAGGTTTGAAGTAAATACCGGCCGGCAAGCGGATCTCAGAAAACA
>JAUXXY010000010.1 GCA_030684735.1 Bacteroidales bacterium
GTTATAGAGGCTGAACGCCACCCAGGCTACTGCGATCAAGATATAAATTACATCATCCATAAGTAATGATTTTAAGCATTATTGCATGCTGCTGTTATGATAAATTTTAACGGCCAATTTCAACGGCCGGATTTCAATCCAAAATCGAGGCGTAAATGTAATAATAAATTGCAATGCTTCCTTAAATCCGCAAGGAATTTTTGAATTATTGTCTCCCGCAGATTTCGCAGATAATCGCAGATGAAAATATTTCAGTTCAATTTCTGCTGAAATAAGCGATATCACCGGGGAAAAAGTTATATACTATGTAGTGTCTGTCTGTAAAGTAGCACAAAAAATTAATCGGAGCGTCATTGCGAGGTACGAAGCAATCTATTTCATAGAATATCAACAGATTGCTTTCCCGCACCCCGAAAAATCGGGGCAGGCTGTGCGGGATTACTCCTCGCAATGATGAATAATACAGACACTATTTAGTTACATGCGGATTTAAGGTGCTTTTATGAACTATTTTTTTTACAATTCGCTGTAGGCAATAAATCTGCTTCCCAATGGTTAATCTGAAGGAAAATTATAATAGTTTTGTTTTTCTTTATCAGGGGGTTATGAGTATCATGAACTTTTGGAAAACGACAAGTGGTGCAATGCAAATTGTTCTCATCGCATTGATGGTGTTGGCATTACCGTCATGCGACAAGGATGACGAAAACGAAATACCGTTCACCCCTACCAATATATATATTGACCCTAACTCTACGATTAATTGGGAGCTAAACTCACCGGGCGGATGGATTTATTTGAGTAACACTGCACCCAGCAAGGGCATCATTGTTTATCGCAGTTCGATGGATGATTTTATGGCTTTTGAGCGCACTTGTTCTCATGATCCGCGCGAACCTGCAGCAAGGGTCGTAGTCGAATCTTCTTCTATCACTGCTGCTTGCCCTGTATGCAGTTCAAAATTCATCCTCTTGGACGGCAGCCCTTTTAGCGGGCCTGCCCGACGGCCATTGAAACAATATCGCACCAGCTACAACGGTGCAACACTCCACATTTTCAATTAAGCAAACAGAATTACTCAGCATAAAAGGAAAAAGTTTTTTGAAACTGTAAAAAAAATGTTCAATGCCAAACGAACAACTAACAAAGTACATTTCTGGATTCTGCCTTTTGTGCTTCACTTTTTTCCCTATTTTGTTTTTTACTTTATTCATTGCAAACCAGCCTGCCGGCAAGTAGGTTGAGCATTTGGCATTGTTCATTCATTTGTTGCAGAGTAGTTACAAGCGAACGATAAGCTAATAACGATAATGTTCGGGTTTGTATGGCCCACCCGGGATCAATCCAACGTATTCAGCCTGATCATCGGTGAGCTGTGTTAGCCTCACCCCCAAGTGCTCCAGGTGCAAACGGGCAACTTCCTCGTCGAGATGTTTGGGAAGGCAATAGACCCCTACCGGGAATCTTTTTTGCCACAATTCAAGTTGTGCCAACGTCTGATTGGTAAATGAACTGCTCATCACAAACGAAGGATGGCCCGTAGCACAACCCAGATTTACCAATCGTCCTTCGGCAAGCAGGAAGATGGAGTGCCCCTGCGGGAAACTGTATTTATCCACCTGAGGCTTGATGTTGAGCTTTTCTATTCCGGGGTAATCCCCGAGCTTATCCACTTGTATTTCGTTATCGAAGTGCCCGATATTACATACAATAGATTGGTCTTTCATATATGCCATGTGTTCCACAGTAATCACATCGCGGTTACCGGTGGCGGTAACAAAAATATTTCCTTCGCCTAAGCTATCTTCCACAGTTTTCACTTCAAAACCTTCCATGGCGGCCTGCAGTGCACAGATGGGGTCAATCTCAGTAACAATCACCCTGGCACCATAAGCGCGCATTGATTTAGCGCAACCTTTGCCCACATCACCATATCCACATACCACCACTACCTTGCCAGCAATCATTACATCGGTGGCGCGCTTCAAACCATCGGCCAACGACTCACGGCAGCCATAAAGGTTGTCGAACTTTGACTTTGTCACCGAGTCGTTTACATTAATGGCGGGGAACAGCAGTTTTCCTTTTTCCTTCATCTGGTATAAGCGGTGCACCCCGGTAGTAGTTTCTTCTGAAACACCACGACATTCTTCAACCATGTGGTGCCATTTCCTTTTGTTTTCGATAAAAGCTTCTTTTAGCCATTTCAGCACAGCAGCTTCCTCGGCATTTGATGGGCTATCATTAAGCAGGGTGGGTTTATTTTCAATGGCATATCCTTTGTGTACCATCATAGTGGCGTCGCCGCCATCGTCAACGATTAGGTGAGGGCCTTTGCCACCCGGAAACGAAAGAGCCTGGAGCGTGCACCACCAATATTCGTCAAGCGTTTCGCCTTTCCATGCAAATACAGGAATGCCCCTGGCAGCAATGGCAGCAGCGGCATGATCCTGGGTCGAAAAAATATTACAGCTGGCCCACTGTACCTTGGCCCCCAATTCAACCAATGTTTCAATTAGCACAGCAGTTTGTATGGTCATGTGCAATGAACCTGTAATACGGGCACCTTTAAAAGGTTTTTCCTTGCGGTATTTTTTCCTGATCGCCATTAGCCCCGGCATCTCTTTCTCGGCAATCTCAATCTCTTTCCTGCCCCATTCGGCCAGTTTGATATCTTTAACCTTGTAATCGGCGGTGGTTTTCAATACAGCATTCGTCATTGTTGCGGGCCTTTAGAAATCCGTGATTTAAAAAATTTGTGCAAAATTACGATTATTTATCTTGCTCAATTTTGTCGCACTTAATAATTGAACCTACACTACACTACTTAGATTCAACACAATAAATGAAAAAATGTTGGGGAGTACCGAATAATCGCTATATCAGCGCACGCCTTTATTACTCCTGACAATCTGCATGATATGCATTTCGAAATCTTCGAACAGGCAATCCAGGCCTTTAACATGCTCGTATTCGATAATTTGCGCTATTTGTACCTGCGAAATAATTCTTATTGTTTCGGCTACACTTTCAAACGTAAGGCTATGGGGTAAACAATTGGTGAGCAAGAAATAGTCAAATTGTTTCAATGCGGGAAGCAAAAGCTGGTTGCCAGCTTTATTGCCCAGCAGGTACCATTCGTTTTGCCTTTCCTTGTCGAGGTATTCGTACAACTGAAATCCATCATCATCAGTTTCTTTGCTTGGTAAATCTTTGGTTCGTGCAAGCCTTAGGCAAAGCGACTTATTAAGAAAATAGCATAATCTGTAACCAGGCAATGGGGTAATCACACCAATCAGTAAGAATTCATGGCTTCCGAGGCTCTTCAGGGTGTGCTTTTTGGGCATTACGCTGTACTTAGGGGTGCAAAATTAGTTGAATAATATTCAAGAAAAATTCTTATGGCAAAACGGAAGCAGGCAAGCCATGCTAATTGCCGTTTGACTCAATCAAGATAAGGTTTTCGCAAACTTTGCCTGCAGCATGTTGTTCCGCGCCTTTGATTGAATAATCGCGCCCACGTCCTCTGGGTTCGCCATCAATCAGAATTTCAATGATATACTGTTTGTTGTAGCCCGAACCAATTTCTTCAACAACATTGAATTCGATAGGCCTTTTATGATGCTGTGCCCATTCAATAAGTTTGCTTTTGTAGTTTGTATCCTGGTTCATTAGTTCTTCAATGTCAACATGCATCCTTAGGATATGGTTAACAATCAGGCGCTCGGCCTTGGCATATCCCTTATCGAGATAGAGCGCTCCGACAAAAGCCTCGAAGGCATCGCCGAGCATGGATTTATTATGAAAATTCTGGTCCGGAGTGCTTTTTATAAGGTGATTGAAACCCAGCTTCAACGCAAGTTTGTTTAAATGATTCCGACTTACGATTTTCGAGCGCATTTGAGTCAGAAAACCTTCGTCTTTGTATGGAAATCGTTTAAAGAGGTAATCAGCCACGATGGCATCCAGAATGGCATCGCCCAGGAATTCCAAACGCTCATTGCTGATTTTCACCCCATGGCCATTTTTTTGAGGGGCCGATTTATGCCTCAGGGCCAGCGTATATAGTGAAATATTCACGGGGTAGAACCCGAAAATATTTCTGATTTGAATGACAAGTTCTTTATCGGGCGAGAAAAGTGCCCTAAAATAGGAAAACATACGCATAGATCCGGTTTATCCGGAATACTTTTTAAAAATGATGCTCACATTATGCCCCCCAAAACCAAATGTGTTTGAAATTGCATAGTTTACAATTCGTTTAGTTGGATTATGGAAAGTGAAATCCAATCTGTTGTCAATTTCCGGATCGTCGGTGTAATGATTAATTGTTGGAGGAATGATGTCGTTTTTCACAGCCAATACCGCAGCAATGGCTTCAATGGCCCCGGCAGCTCCCAAAAGGTGGCCTGTCATTGATTTGGTTGAGTTGATGCTGATTTTGTAGGCATGTTCGCCAAACAAGCTTACAATTGCCTTAGGCTCAGATATATCGCCCTGTGGAGTACTGGTGCCATGGGTGTTGATATGGTCAATATCTTCGGGTTTAAGGCCGGCCTCACGCAGGGCTTCCTTCATCGAATTGTGGGCACCTTGTCCTTCGGGGTGGGGTGATGTGATATGATGGGCATCTGCCGAAAGTCCTGCGCCAACAATTTCGGCATATATGTTCGCACCGCGTTTGATGGCGTGTTCATAATCTTCAAGAATTAGCGCCCCGGCTCCTTCGCCTATCACAAATCCGTCGCGGTCTTTATCAAATGGTCTCGATGCTGTTTTTGGGTCATCGTTTCGGGTTGAAAGTGCATGCATGGAATTAAATCCACCAATGGCAGAAATGATTATGCTGGCCTCGCTTCCGCCGCAAACCATGATATCGGCTTTGCCGAGAATGATGTAATAAAAAGCGTCCACAATGGCATTGGCAGATGAGGCACAGGCCGAAACGGTAGCAAAGTTGGGCCCCTTGAATCCGTATTTGATTGAGATATGCCCTGCCGTGATGTCGGCAATCATCTTTGGAACAAAAAACGGGCTGAAACGTGGGGTGCCATCACCTTTGGCAAAATTGGTGATTTCATCGGTAATGGTTTCAATTCCGCCTATGCCGCTTGCCCAGATTACGCCTATCCGGTCGCGATCCACGTGGGATACATCAACGCCTGAATCACTGATGGCCTCATCGCTGGCAACAATTCCGTATTGCGCAAAGCGGTCGTATTTACGAGCCTCGTTGCGTTCAAAAAAATCAGTAGCATCAAAGCCTTTTAATTCGCAGGCAAAACGTGTCTTGCATTTCGAAGTATCGAAACGCGTAATGGCCTCAGCGCCACTGACTCCATTCAGCAACGCATTCCAGTAATCGGTGGTATTATTGCCAATGGGAGTCAGTGCGCCTAAACCAGTAATAACTACTCGTTTAAACTTCATTAAATAATCAGGTTATTTAAGTAGGTTTTCGATGTAAGCGATAGCTTCGCCCACAGTAGCGATCTTTTCAGCCTGATCGTCGGGAATAGCCATGTTGAATTCTTTTTCGAATTCCATGATAAGCTCAACGGTGTCGAGAGAATCAGCACCTAAATCGTTGGTGAAGCTTGCTTCGGGTGTCACTTCACTTTCATCAACTCCAAGCTTATCAACAATGATAGCTTTTACTTTTGCTGCAATGTCTGACATGTTTTTCTCCTTTTTTTGATTTGTTGTGCAAAGGAAAAGATTTAATCAATTAAAACAAATATTTAATTCAATATTTTTT
>JAUXXY010000014.1 GCA_030684735.1 Bacteroidales bacterium
TTCAACCACTAATGCTATGATGTTTATGAATATTCAAAAGGTCATCACCATTGATCACCTCACAAAGAAGTTTCCCATGGGGAAAGGTGAATTTACAGCCCTCAGCGAGATAAATCTCAGTGTTGGCAAGGGCGAATTTACAGGCTTTATCGGACCTAGCGGCTCGGGCAAAACCACACTGCTTAATATTATCGGTTCGCTCGATGTACCAACTGAAGGGCTGGTGAATGTACTCGGGAAGTCAATCGGTTCGCTTAACGCCAGGGAGGCAGCACAACTACGCAAAGAGAGCCTGGGTTTTATCTTCCAGAGCTATAACCTGCTCGCCGTACATACAGTTTTCGAAAATGTTGAATTTCCACTGCTATTGCTCAAAATTCCGGCTGACGAACGTAAGATGATGGTAATGGATGCTTTGGAATGGGTTGGCCTGACCGATAAGGTTAGGAGCAAACCCCCGCAGCTTTCGGGAGGTGAGTGTCAGCGTGTAGCCATTGCAAGGGCCATGGTCAAAAAGCCATCGCTGGTGCTGGCCGATGAACCGACTGCCAACCTTGATGCGGCTAATTCACATCACATTCTTCAAACCATGCAAAAGCTCAACAGGGAATTACAAACTACTTTTCTCTTTGCAACACACGATGATAAGGTAATTGGTTACCTGCGCCGTAAGGTATTCCTTCTGGACGGTAAGATTGACAAGGACGAATTGATATCATCAAATTAAGAAACTACGACGATGAAATTAGCAATAAGATTGGCATATCGAAATTTGATAGGAGCCGGACTCCGAACATGGCTTAATGTGGTTGTTCTGTCTTTCTCGTTTGTGGCCATCATTTGGATGAAAGGACTGATGACCGGCTGGGACCACCAAGCTAAAACCGACATGAAAAACTGGGAAATTGGCGGAGGGCAATACTGGCACAAGGATTACGATCCTTACGACCCGCTGACCCTGTTCGACAGCCATGAGCCTATTCCTGAAGCGGTTAAAAACGAAATAGCAATGGGCGATATGGAACCTTTCCTGATAGTGCAAGGAACCATCTACCCACAGGGAAGGATGCAATCCATTATGATGAAGGGTGTTAACCCAAAGCAGACACTTTTTAAGCTGCCCACGCATAAACTCGACACCGCTACCGAAGCCATTCCTGCCATTATTGGCATGATGATGGCCAAGGGCAGCCGGCTGCAGGTGGGCGATTATGTAACCATGCGCTGGCGCGATGTCAATGGCACATTCGATGCAGATGAAATCCTTATAACCGCTATTTTCTCCAGCAGTGTCCCGGCTGCTGAGGCCGGACAGATCTACATTGACCTTGCGAAATTACAGTCAATGATGCTACTTCAGGGCGAAGCAACCATTCTTACTTTCCGCGACAACCAAAAAGAAAGACCTACACTGGCAGGCTGGACGCTTAGAACCCATAAAGATCTGACAAAGGCCGTTGATGAAATGATTAAGACCAAAACCATGGGCCAATCAATTTTCTATTTTGTGCTCCTGTTATTGGCCATGCTCGCCATTTTCGACACACAGGTACTATCCATTTTCCGGAGGCAAAAGGAAATCGGAACCTATATTGCATTGGGTTATACCCGGCAGCAAGTGGTGGGGCTATTCACTGTTGAAGGCTCCATGCATGCAGTGCTGGCGGCCCTTCTGTCAGCCGCATATGGCTTACCCTTCTTAGCCTGGCAGGCAAAGGTGGGATGGACTATGCCCCTTGATACCAGCCAGTTTGGAATGGCCATAGCACAAACACTGTACCCTGTTTACAGCGCGGGCCTTGTTATTTCAACTGTGCTCATTGTTACAATAACTACGGCAATTGTTAGTTACTGGCCTTCGCGACGGATTGCCAAAATGAATCCTACTGAAGCTTTAAGGGGGAAACTGCAATGATAAAATTTCTGATAAAAGGGCTTCTGCGCGACAAAAGCCGAAGCCGCCTACCCATTATTGTGGTGGCCGTTGGGGTGATGCTTACCGTGTGGATGCATGCCTATATTACTGGTTTTATGGGCGATACCATCGAAATGAATGCCCGCTTTTCAAACGGTCATGTGAAGGTAATGACCCGTGCCTATGCTCAGAACATTGACCAATTGCCCAACGACCTTGCTCTGCTCGAAGCAAACGAATTGTTGGAGGATCTCCGGGTTGCCTATCCCGAAATATATTGGACTGCACGAATACAGTTTGGTGGGCTGATAGATGCTCCCGACGATCATGGCGAAACCAAATCGCAAGGGCCTGCGCTTGGACTAGGCCTGGATTTATTATCAGCCGACAGCCCTGAGATCGAACGTCTGAACCTAACCAAATCATTGGTCAGAGGTCGCCTTCCTGCAAAAAACGGTGAGGTACTGATCAGCGAATCCTTTTCCCAGAAACTTAGGGTGAATCCGGGTGATGTCGTTACGCTGCTTGGTTCGACTATGGGCGGAAGTATGGCAATGTATAACTTCATCGTGTGTGGCACCATTTCGTTTGGAGTGGAAATTATGGACAAAGGCACCATCATTGCTGATATTGAGGATGTCAGACACGCGCTGCAAATGGAAAACGCCGCCAGCGAAATCATAGGATTCTTCGGCGACAATTTCTACGATGATTACCTTGCATTGAAAAAGGCTCAATCCTTCAATGCCACCTATGAAAGTGACCCGGATGAGTATGCCCCGGTGATGAAAGCTTTAAGTCAACAAGGAATCATGGGCGCCTATGTCAGCATGGCAAAAGTTTGGGCAACTTATATTACGATGGTATTCGTTTTCGCCATGTCGCTGGTATTGTGGAACGCGGGGTTACTGGGTGGCTTGCGCAGATATGGCGAAATTGGGGTACGCCTGGCAATGGGTGAAGAAAAAGGGCACGTGTACCGCACCATGATCTACGAATCCATCTTTATTGGCATTGCAGGTTCCATAGTCGGTACCAGCATTGGCCTCTTTTTAGCCTGGCTAATCCAAAAATATGGTATAGATATTTCCGGAATGATGCAGGGCGCTTCTGTAATGATGCCAACAACCATCAGGGCACGTATCACACCAGTTGATTTTTATATCGGGTTCATTCCTGGGCTTATTTCGACTGTGACTGGCACAATGCTATCAGGAATAGGTATTTACAAAAGACAAACAGCCAAATTGTTTAAAGAACTGGAATCCTGAATAGTGATTGGCAATTGATGATTTTTGATTGATGATTTAAGATTTACAAATAGTTGAAGATGAAAAATTTAACACTCATTACTTTAGCCTTATTGGCGGTTCTTATGGTTGTCGAAGCTAGCGCACAGGACGCCAATGAAATACTAAGGAAAGTAGATCGCAACATGTCGTCGGAGAACCGGATCATGGAGTCAAGCATGACCGTACGCGGTAAGCGCTCTAACAGGACCATCATATCGAAAACATGGGCTGAGGGTACGCAGAAATCTTTCTCTGAATATCTCTCCCCTGCAGCTGAGAAAGGCACAAAGATGTTAAAACTGGAAGGCCAGTTGTGGATTTATTCACCATCCACCGACCGTATTATACAAATTTCGGGGCACATGCTGAGGCAATCGGTGATGGGTAGCGACCTCTCCTATGAAGACATGATGGATGATCGTAAGCTGTCAGATATTTATGATGCCAAAGTGGTAGGCCAGGAAAATATTGACGCCCGTAACACCTGGCTGCTTGAACTTACCGCTAAAGTTGCTGACGTCCCCTACCACTCTCAAAAAATATGGATTGATATCGAACGCTTCATTCCCCTAAAGCAGGAATTGTTTGCTAAAAGCGGTCAATTGCTTAAACGCACCGAAATGAGTGATGTGCTACTTATCCAGGGCCGTTGGTTTCCAACCACTGTCCTATACAAAGATATGCTGAAACAGGGCGGCGGTACAGAATTCAAGATTACCAGTATTCAATTCGACCAGAAGATTCAGGACTACATTTTTACCAAAGCTGCACTCAAACAATAAAAAACCTGTAAACGTACTATCGTAAACAATGCATCACCGCAATATGAAGCCCTATTTTGCGTTTAAAAAAAATATAAACGGCACAGTGATTGTGCCTGTCACAATGAGGTTATTCAATTGAATTCAGTCGTTAAATCAAATAACAATTTATGAACCCCGTTAAAAAACATCCCGTGCATCAATTTGCCAGGCTACGCCCAAGCTTCGGCAAACTTTTATCTTCTAGAGTTTTGTTATTCAGCCTTGTGGGTATAATGGCAATCGGGGGCACTTCGTGCTCGAGTCAAAAAAGATTGGCAAAGAGGCATGCCAAGGAAGCCCGACTTGCCCAGATTGAACAAGCAAAAGCCGATTTGCATGAAATTATTAACGATGACGGCTCCCTATCATTCGAGGTGAAAGAACGCAAGTTTCTGGATATTAAAGACATGAATCTCGACGATAAGGAAGTAAAAAAGCTTCTCCCCAGGGCAGAAGAAAAACTCGCAAAAGACCGGGTAGTCTATCTTCGTCAAAAAGAAGAGGAATTGAAACGAAAGGAGGAAGAGCTTCGAGAACGCGAGCGCCTCGAAAAAGAACAACGAATGACATACAACCTCATACAGGATGCTCTATATGCTGTAGCTACAGCGCCCGATCTGCGCAGTGCAAACACACGTATATCCGAAGCACTCTCCATATTTGCGTCGCCCGATGTCCCTGTTCTTATTCTCATCAGTCGGGATGGTGCTATCAAAGACTACGATCGCCCTACCACCATACGAAAATATCTTGAAATGCTCAAGGATCAGAAAAAATATAACAACGACATCGAAAATGTGCTGTTTGATGCGGCCGGAAAAATCACAGAACTTGAATTAAAGAAGCGTTTCTAAAAACTATAAAAACATGAAAGCAACAATATTGATCACTTTATGCTTTTTGGCGGCCGCACCGGTGGTTCTGCATGCCCAAAACGACCTCAGCCCTGCTCGTAAACAGGCTATTGACTCGCTGGCTCTTGAAAAAGTACGTGATTTAAGCAAATATATATCCATCGTTGGAAGTAAGAATACCCCCTGGGCTGAAGCCAACCGTGTGATTGAACGCACCCTCGAACTTTTTTCCGAAGGCAGCCAGATGGGTGTTTCATCATTGGCACGGCCACAAATTGCTTACTACAGTATCCGTCAATACATGGAGCGTTTGATGGCCCTGAACTACGATAAGGTGAAAATAGATTGGTATGATATTCACTATATCAGCGACCTTGAACGTCAACCCGATGGGCGCTATGTCGGGGTTATAACCATTTATCAGCGTTTTGAGGGGAGTGTGGGCGACAAAATGGTGTATCGCGATACAACCCGTAAAGATATAACAGTTTACGTTGAGCGTAAACAAACCCAGATTGGAGGCCGCTTAATTGATTTTTGGGATGTTTTATTGGGCGATATCAGGGTGACCGAAACCAGGCTATGATCCGGATTATTCTCATTGTTTTATTTCTTACCATTTGCTCTGTGCCCGCAAGGGCACAAAGCTTTGGTGAATACCTGGGTGATGAAAGTGTATTGTACGCACAAACCAAGCAGGTAAATCAGTTTTTCCGACGCTTCAACGGAGAAGAAAGCGTTTCGGGCATTCGATACTATGAGCGCGACAGCCTTTATCGTAACCCTAACTTTCGCCATCGCTATCTTAATGTGCTATTCGACCTCGAAAATCACTCTGTCGGCGAAAAAATGCGAAAAGATTTTGTTGAACAGGTAACCAAACGCAATCGGCCAAATTTCCTGAACTTCCACGCACCGGGATGGTTCGCAGAGGTTTCAACAAAGTTTATTCACCATGGCAGTGAAGTTAAAGTAATTCTCTTTCTCAAACTCGAGCAGGAAAACCTGGGATATAAATGGGTGATTACCGATGTTTTCTATAAGCCATTCAACGATTTGCTTGCCAGCGAAGACGATGGCAACATGCTGTTTCTTCATCCTATGAGCCATGAGCTCGATTTCATGAACCTGATCAAAGTTTTCCAGGATAAGGATAAAATTGCTAAATATGCTTCAAAAGGCTTCAAACCAAATTATTTAACGCTGCTACTCTACGAAATTAAGCGCGGGAATATGAAATTTCAAACTGTTGAAAATGTGAAATTTCATTTCTTCCAGGTGCCTGGATGGTATTTCGAGCTTTCCGACCTGCGCAGAACCGGCTATAATGCAGGGTGGCTGATTACAGGGCTCATCCCAATCAGCGAAACCGAGAAAGAACTCTTGTTGAAGTACATCTATCATGACTAAGAAATTACTCTTGATCATTTTTCCTGCGCTACTTGCGCTGGTTGCTTTTCCTGTAAATTCGTGCCTGGCACAGCAGCCAAGCAAAAACCAACCTCTCACTACTACCGAGGTCGAAGCGTATAAGCTGCAAGCCCATCAACTTGTGAAGTTCATGGAGTATGCCTTTAATTCGCTCGGTAGCAGCCATGCAACTGCACGGGAGAAAGACATCATCATTCAGCAAAGCTTTCTTAAGTTTTTCAAGAACAGCAAGGTGCAAATTGAGGACGACCTCATTGAAGGCCGTTTCGTGGTTACGAACAAGGATGTACAGGCTTACCTGAAAGATATTGACTTTTTTTTCAAACAAGTAGCCTTTGAATTTCAGATCGAAGATATTGCATATCATGTTAATAATCGAAGCCAGGTTTTTTTTATTGTCAAAACCTATCGAACCCTCGAAGGCATTACAGTTGAGAATGAGCCAATAAAAAACAATCAACTGCGGTATATAGAAATCAATCTCGATCCTGAGCACCGCGACCTGAAAATTGCCAGCATATATACGACCCGTCTAAGCGAAAAAGAAGATATGCGACAATGGTGGAAGCATCTTGACACAGAATGGAGGCAGTTTCTTGCTCAGGGAACTCCGTTTGGCGATCAATATATGATGCGGGATGTTTTGTCTTTTGATGATAAATGGATGGTGATCGAACGCCGTCAGATGGTAACCATCAATGAATATCAGCTTGAATCGCACCGGCCTGATACAATATTCATTAATGCTGGAGGCATGTACAGTGAAATTAGGCGTTTGTGGAGAATCGAAGAACTTGACTTGAGCAAACATACTTTTTTTGAAGATATTTCTCCTTTAAGCAAGCTTACTCAATTGCGTCATCTGAATCTTTCGAAAACCAGCGTGGATGACCTCACTCCTATTCGTAACCTCACCCGCCTTGAAACGCTTGACTTTTCGGAAACCAAAGTGCTGAGTATCGAGAGCCTTCGTTTTGCCATCAACCTCAAGAATCTATATTTTAATAAAACAGGAGTCCACGACCTTGAAACCCTGACAGGCATCACCGCACTGGAGCGACTTCACGCAAACAACACTCAGATTTCCGATATCAGCCCCGTGCACAGTCTTGAAAACCTGCGCGACCTTCGCCTGGCAAATACATGGGTTAGCAACCTGAGCCCTTTATTGCAGCTAAAAACCTTGCAGATACTTGATGTTTCATCCACCCGTATCAAATCACTCAATGACCTGCGAAACCTCGTACAACTCGAAAGACTGCATGCCGACAACACCAGTGTAACAGATTTAAGTCCTATTAAAGACTTGCCCAAACTCCAATTTATTTCAATCGAGGCCACAGAACTCAGTGATATAATGGTTTTGAAGTCTTTGCCCGATCTCAAGAGAATATATTGCGACCGCACCCTTATTGGCCATGAAAAGGCCAGCCAATTCGCCCGCGAAAAGCCCGGCGTTTTGGTTGTTTACGAATCGCAGGCACTGAGCGACTGGTGGCAAACTCTACCTGAAGCATGGAATTCGATCTTCAAAAGCCAGGTCGAAATCAGCCCATTGCCCACTCGTGAAGAACTACACGATTTAGCTAATCTCATCAGCATTGATATCAGTAATAATCAAGAAATTACGAGCATCGAAGCGTTACATAAATTATCAAAACTTAAAACTATCAAAGCTGCCAATACGTCAATTCAATCAATAGCAAGCTTAAAGGAGAACTTCGATCTTCAATGGCTTGACATTTCGGGAACTGGCATTGATGACCTTTCGCCACTAGCGTCACTAAAAAATCTTGAATACCTAAACCTTTCGACAACAAATATCAAAAGCATTCTTCCACTAGTCAATAATAAACAACTTCGACATGTTGTGATGGAAAACACAATGGTTGAATCAATCAACCCATTGACCAAACTCAACAACCTTGAGTTAGTGTATGCCGACCGGATTAACATGT
>JAUXXY010000017.1 GCA_030684735.1 Bacteroidales bacterium
ACAGGTGGAGGAAAAACTTTGCTTGCAGTTGAAGCTATCAGGGAATATCAAAACCTATTTGCCCAAAAACGCACAGGGCTTGTAGTTTGGATTGTTCCGAGCGAAACAATTTACAGCCAAACCGTTCAAAAAATACGTGACAAAGGAAATCCATTACGCCAGCTATTAGACCAATGCAGTGGAAACCGTACCATTATTTTAGAAAAAGGGCAACGATTAACAACTAATGATATTGAAGAAAATTTAGTTGTCTTATTTGTTATGATTCAGTCAATAAGCCGTATCAATGGGAAAGAAGCGTTAAAAGTATTTCAGGACAGTGGCGGTTATGACAGTTTTTTTCCAGCCGATAATCGTTACGATTTGCACAAACAACTTTTAGAGCAAGTTCCAAATCTCGATTATATTTCTCCGCTTGGCACAGAGCAACCGCTTATAATGACAAGCCTTGGCAATGCAATTCGAGTTGCAAAACCTTTCATAATTATTGACGAAATCCACAAAGTATTCTCTGATAATGCAAGAAAAACCATTGACAGCTTGAATCCTGAATTTGTTCTTGGCTTAACCGCCACGCCCAAAACCGAAATGAATATTTTGGTTACCATTACCGGACTTGAACTGAAAGATGAGGAAATGGTGAAACTTGATATGCACATACTCCCACCCATCAGCAAACAGGAGAATGACTGGAAAGCTATGGTTAAGGAAATTAAAGAACATCAAGAAAAACTTGAAGAAACAGCAAAACAGTATCAAAAAGACAATGGAGTATATATTCGTCCGGCAGCTCTGCTGCAAGTTGAAGCAACCGGAAAAGACCAGAGAGGAAAAGGCAGGGTTCACAGTCTTGATGTAAAAGAATATTTGGTCAGCCTTGAAGTAAATCCCGATGAAGTTGCAATAAAAACAAGCTCTCAAAATGATATTGAGGACGTAAACTTATTCTCTCAGGATTGCCCGGTTCGGTTTATTATTACAAAAGAGGCTTTGCGCGAAGGTTGGGATTTTTCTTTTGCATATATTCTCGGTATTATACCAAATGTTAATTCTAATACAGGTGTTACGCAATTAGTAGGCAGAATTTTAAGGCAACCCTTTGCAAGAAAATCAGGAGTTAAAGAATTAGACGAGAGTTATGTCTATTACACAAAAGGCGACACAAGAGAAATTCTTAATAGGGTTTCCACCGGATTTAAAAACGAAGGGCTTGAAGACTTGGTAACAAAACTAAAGTTCAGGGATAACGAAACTGTTAATGCAACTAAAACTGTTAAGATTAAAAATGAATTTGGAGAGAAATTCCAAAATTCATTTTACTTGCCTGTTTGGGTTATGACTGACAAAAGTGGCTCAAAGCGTAGGTTTAATTATGAAAGCGATATAAAACCCAAAGTAGATTTTTCAAAACTTGAATTATCTGTAGAGTATATTACAAAACTTGAAAGTTCATTAAGCACTGAAACAAAAGAAAGAAAAGCATTTGCAATAACTTTAGATGATTCAAGTAAAGCATCCTTTATTGAAGAACAAACGCAAAGCAATGGTAAAGCCGAAATTAATATTGATTACTTAACACGCAGGTTGAATGATTTAATAGAAAATCCATTTTTGGCAAGAATTATTGGAACAAGGTATTTACAGCAGGTTGAAACCAAAATTGGAAAAGAAAAACTAAAAGAACATTATAGCTACATAGTTTCACAACTTTGCAAGAAGTTTCAGGAGGAAAAAACAAAACAGGAAGAAGAAATCTTTTTACAAGAACTCAATGACAAAAACCTGGTACTTGCTGTTTCCGATGAAGAAAATATAGGTTTTAAAGTGCCCAAAGAAGATGTAATTACTGTTAGTCATATTCCGAGTACTTACAAGTATTATCTTTTCGATGATGTGGAAGTAACAGCTCTGAATACGCTTGAAAGAAAAGTTGGCGATCTCCTCGATAAACAGGAAAAAATTCTTTGGTGGTTCAGAAATAAAGTAAACAAGAATTGGTATTCAATTCAAGGATGGCAACAACATAAGATTAGACCTGATTTTGTGGCTGCTAAAAAGACTGAAGATAATCATTTGGAATTGGTTTACATCATTGAAAGCAAAGGTCAACATCTGCTCGGCAACATTAATACTACCTACAAGAAAAAAGTATTGGATGTAATGACAGAACAAAAACAGCTCAAGCATATTAAAGCATACCAGACACAGATACCATTTGAGGAATACGTTATTAATGACAAAGTTGAATGTTACCTGATTGAACAGGGGAAAGAAGAAGAAAAATTAAAACAGCTGTTGAAATGACAAGCCAACACACACCGTGCCTTCGCATTTAGGCATTACGCATATTATCAGGAGCAAAATACAAAAAACCAACGCAAAGCCAGGTTAAAAAACACATGTGAAAAACTGAATATCAATATGAAGAATGCTCAACATAAGTAAATAAAAAAATGAAATATTGGCCTCATGCATTGGGTTTTTTGTCTAATATTGCGGCCGAAAAAATCAGTTCTAATTATTTATAAAACCAAACCTACATGACAACCGGCACATTAAAACAACTCGTTGATGAATTCATGGCTCCTGTGATTGCAAGAAATGCGGGAGAAGTTGAATTTCATCAGGCTGTAATGGAAGTAGCTGAATCGCTGCTGCCATACATCGAAGAAAATCCCAAGTACAAACATGCTAAAATCCTGCAACGTCTCTCCGAACCTGAACGGGTAATTATGTTCAGGGTTCCCTGGCTTGACGACAAAGGCGAAGTGCAAATCAACCGTGGATTCCGAATAGAGATGAACAGCGCTATTGGCCCCTATAAGGGAGGCTTGCGTTTTCACCCCACGGTGAACCTGGGCATATTAAAGTTCCTTGCTTTTGAGCAGGTGCTTAAAAACAGTTTAACCACCTTGCCCATGGGTGGTGGAAAGGGAGGCTCGGATTTTGATCCCAAGGGTAAGAGCGACAATGAAGTGATGAAATTCTGCCAAAGCTTTATGAATGAACTCTTCCGCCATATTGGCCCCAATACCGATGTGCCTGCTGGCGACATTGGCGTGGGCGGACGTGAAGTAGGATTCATGTTCGGGCAGTATAAACGGCTTAAGAATGAGTTTACCGGTGTGTTCACAGGCAAGGGCCGCGAATGGGGGGGGAGTCTGATTCGCCTCGAAGCTACCGGCTATGGTACTACCTATTTTGCTGAAGAAATGCTGAAAACCCGTGGCGATTCATTACAAGGGAAAATAGTAACCATATCCGGTTCTGGTAATGTAGCACAGTACGCCACAGAAAAAGTAACCCAATTTGGTGGCAAAGTTGTTACCCTTTCTGACAGTAGCGGTTTTATTTACGACCCCGCTGGTATTGATCCGGGTAAGTTAGCATGGGTGATGGATCTCAAAAACATCCGGCGCGGGCGTATTAGTGAATATACCGATAAGTTTGGCGGTGAATATCATGAAGGATTGCGACCATGGGCTATCAAGTGCGATGTGGCCATGCCCTGTGCAACCCAAAACGAGGTGAATAAAGAAGAAGCAATGACCCTGTTGAAGAATGGTTGCTTTGTAGTAAGCGAAGGTGCCAATATGCCTTCGGTTCCCGAGGCGATCGAAACCTATATCAATAGCGGAATCCTTTATGGCCCCGGTAAGGCTGCCAATGCCGGTGGTGTAGCCACCTCGGGACTCGAAATGACTCAAAACTCCATGCGTCTATCCTGGAGCCGCGAAGAAGTAGATGCCAAATTGCACCAGATCATGAAAAACATTCACGAAACCTGTGTGCGATTTGGGAAGGAAGATAGCGGCTTCATCAATTATGTGAACGGAGCCAATGTAGGTGGTTTTGTCAAAGTAGCCGATGCCATGCTGGCACAGGGACTTGTATAGTTGCTGAAAATTTCGGTTTGCGCTAGGCTAAACTGATTTGTGCTTTAATTTGCATCATTAAAAACACTTGATTAATTGTTTGGGTGATCAAGCGTTTTCATAATGAAACGTTAATTTTTTAAATTATTGTTGATATAGTTGCCATTAGCATTAATTTAGGCGTTTATTTATCAAACCTTTAATTCTCATTCTGTAAAACTTAAATCAATTGATTATGAAAAAGTTAACGATTACTCTTTTGGCATTGTTCCTAAGTATAGGTGTATTTGCTCAGGACCCTCTTTTCTTAAAAGATGACAAAGTGATTAACCTTGGCGTAGGTATTGGTAGCGGCTTGGTAGGTTACGGATTATCAGTTCCACCTGTTTCTGCCTCGTTTGAATTAGGAGTAGCTGATGGCATTTTTGACAAAGCCAGTATAGGTATTGGTGGATATCTTGGATTTGCCTCTTATTCTTACAAGCACTCCGATTGGAGATATACAGATTTCATACTTGGTGCCAGGGGCTCAATTCACTATCCGTTGGTGGAGAAGCTCGATACCTATGCCAGCCTCATGCTTGGATTCAGGGTAAGAAACTGGAATTATGATTATGATGGCACTAATTATAACAGACCAGTATCTGCATGGATACTCGGCGGTCGTTATTATTTAACTGATAACCTTGCCCTGATGGGTGAAGTTGGTTATGGGATTGCTTATCTCACCGTTGGTGTTGCACTAAAGCTTTAATGCCATATTCATAAACTGAATTGAAAGAGGGCAGGAAATGGCAACATTTCCTGCCCTCTTGTCTTATACCAAACCTTTCGTACCTGGATAAACCTTAGAAATTAGTTTGTTACGGGTTTTCTGAAATAATCCAATGGTTTCAGGATTTTATCGAAGACAAAATGTTGGATCAACACAAAATCCTTTTCCTCATTCATCAATGCATACATGCGCTCGGTGTCGAATTCAGAGGGGATGCCGTCCTCGTCCTCACTATAAACCTGGGCGATGCGTTTGAAAGTCTTCACTTGCTTGCGATTGCCCTTGGTATCTGTAACCGTAATAATATGTTGGGGTTGTGATGAAATAATTGAATCAACCAACCTCATATCCATATCATTGATGAGGGCTTCGTAGCGGATGTTCTCGAAAGCCGTAAGAAAAGCCAGCATCTTAAGGGTGTCGTAAACCGGAAGCGCCTGGTTGGTTGTGCTTGGTATCAAATAGAAGCGTCCATCCCTATTTTTAATAATCTTGTAGGATTGATCCTGTTTGCCTGAAAAAACAACTTCTATCATTTGTATCTGGGGAAGTTTATTTTCAAAAACTGTGTGATCGCGCCAATCTTCGAGTAACACACTATAGCGGGAAGCTACAAAGCCGCGAAAGCCTGGCCAGTAAACCACAAAAGGAGTTGTGGCGTTTTCCATGATCATAAACGTACCGATGTTATCAGGAGTAACATCGCCAACATAATAAACTTTTGTTCTCTTCACATGAGGCAAAATCCGGATCCGGTTGAATAGATTAATCCTGTACTTTTTCTGGTAGATCTCCACTTTTACCGAACGACTGGCAAGATTTGCGACGGCAGTATTATGGGCAGCCTTAGGTACTGGTGCCCTTGCCTGCAAACTTTTCATGGTGCCAAGCAGCAGGTCAATCATGTCTTTGCGTGCCCTGAACTCCCCGTTTACGAGCCAACTACTGTTGTCTTGCCTGTCGAGCAGGATAGTACGGTTGGCTTTATCGGCCAGAAAAATCTTCACCACATTCGAGGTGTCGCTGATGGCAAAATTCCTCAGTTCACTCTTCATTGTCCCTTGGCCGGGTTCAAACCAAAAGAAACTTGCGGCAGCAGATAAAATAATTAAGATAATGATTATCAGATGTTTGTTTTTCATGATTCAAAATAAATTATTGCACTGCTAAGAAACTCTTACCGTGTATTTACGTTTACGTATGGCCTGAAGGATGATCCCGATTACCACGATTATCAGAATTGGGACGAGGGTGTTGCCTAGCTGCCATAAGATTTTGTTTTTCTGAGCCCTGACCCTGTCGAGTGAACGCAATGTTACTTCGCGGGAGCGGACAGAAATTAGCCCCGAGTCGTCAGTCAGATAGTTGATGGCATTCAATAGAAATTCCTTGTTGCCATATTGTTGTCGGGTAAATTGGTCATAGCCCAGCGGGAAAGGGAACCCTTGTGAAAAATGTACTTGGTTGCGAATCATATCACCATCGGCCACAACGATCATTGCAGTTGGTTGGCTTTGATCGAGGAACCCAATACCCCGGTCTTCTGAAATTTCGGGAGGAATACGGTTGTTGTAGAGCGAACGGAATTCGCCTTCGAGCAAAACAGCCACCGGCAGATGAGCACTATTGAAGAGGGTTTCATCGGGTTCTTCCTTCAATATTTCAAGAGATATGAGCACAGGCGTGTTCACAGCCCGACTATACTGAGAGGTGCTTAGCAAGATGGTTTTTTCGATGCCTGGAACATCAACCATCTCGATTGTACTGGAAAAGTGCCCCATCACGCCGTTGATGTTATTTACAATCGGGTGGTTTGATCCTGCGTTCAGTAAGGGAAAAAAATACCATGGATAGAATGTGTATTGGGGCTGGTTGCCCAAGGTTCCTGTAACGATGGGGATAGGCACCGAGTTGAGGTCCATTACCAGGTTGCTGTTGAGCTTTACACCATACCTGAAAAGCTGATCGCGCAGGTTCACATCATAACTGATTCCTACGGTCTGGTCAGCGTTTTGCAGGCTGTCCATGCTTGCAAACACAGGATCAATGAGCCAGAGCACTTTTCCGCCGCGCATGATGTATTGATCAATGATAAATTTATCTTTTTCATCGAAAAATGTGAGCGGTTTAGCGATGATAATTGCTGCAAAACTGTTCGTGATGCTATAGTTCAGGCTGTCAATCTCGGTGCGCGAAGTCAGGCTGTTCAATTTACCCTCTAAAGTTGCCAGCTCAACGGTATAGTACTCGCTAAGTGCTTCGCGGGCAGCTGCTATTTGCAGGGGTTTAAGCTCGCTGTGCCCCTGGATGAAAGCTATGTTGGGTTTAGAGGTAGCAGTGAGTCGCCTGATGGCACTTGAGATATTGTATTCCAAATCCTGGATGGAGTTATTCAGCACTGTCTCAGGTGTTTGTCCGATCTGTGAGGCAAGCAGTTGCAGCGGTGTTTTTTTCTGTTTATATTCAACAACAGCCCCCGGGAAAATGATCTGCTGGCGGCGCTCGCCTGTAGTTGAAACATTCAATTGGGTGGGGTTCAATCCTTCTCGTACCAGCTCTTCTTGTATGGCTTTGCGCTCGTTCATATCTTCACTTGTAGCTGGGTTGATAAACTCGTATTGAACAAAATTGCTGTATGCCCTGAATTCGTCGAGCATTTCACGTGTACTGTTGCGCAGACGCTTGAAACCGGCGGGGAAATCGCCCTCGAGATAAACATTGAAGGTCATATAATCGTCCAGATTGCGCAGCATTGCCTTGGTTGACCGCGACAGCGTATAGCGCTTTTCGCTCGAAAGATCGAAACGCATAAAAAAATAAGACCCAATCATATTCACTGCCATCAGGATGGTAAGCCCAAGCACCAATTTGAGGATGTTTTGTTGCTGTATGTTCTTCTTCTTGGAATTCATATTTCTTGTATATCTGGTCGGGGCTACCATTTACGGCTTTGGAGTGATAGCTTTGTCAACAGGATAAAAACCACGATCAAGCTAAAAAAATATAACACATCGCGGGTGTCAATAACACCTCGGCCCATCGAGGTATAATGGGCGTTCATGCCCAGCGATTGGATGAATAAATCGAATTTCCCGAATAGGTCGGCTGAATAAATAAATTCAAACCCCATGTAGAAAAACCCGCTAAGAAAAACCGAGAGGATAAACGAAACAATCTGATTACCAGTTATTGAAGAGCAAAACAAACCGATGGCAACAAAACCGGATCCCAGGAAAACCAAGCCAAGATATGAACCCCATGTGCCTCCCATATCAATGTTTCCTTTGGGAGAGCCTAACTGATAGACCGAAAAGAAATAAATGAGCGTAGGCAGTAAGGATATAATCACCAATAGAATACCAGCCAGGTATTTCGAAAGGATGATCTGCAAATCGCTTATGGGCTTGGTCATAAGCATTTCGATGGTGCCGGCTTTTTTTTCTTCGGCAAACATGCGCATGGTGATGGCCGGTATGAGAAAAAGAAAAACCACCGGTGTCAGCATAAACAGATTCTCGAGGCTGGCATAGCCATAATCCAGGATGTTGAATTGGAGCGGAAATACCCACAGAAACAGCCCGGTGATGAGCAGGAATACCGCGATGACGATGTAGCCAATAAGCGAACTTAAAAACCCGTTTATTTCTTTGACGAGCAAGGTGAGCATAGATGTTGTGCTTATTTGTGAAGAGGGCTGCGAAATTACTTATTTTTTTTCTTGGCTGCACGAAAAGGTAAACCTGCTGTACTGGACCAGCCCACGAACTATAAAAGAAATACTGGTTCCGCCCACGGATTATAATAAACCTTTTATGAAGAGCGACTAGTGAAATTGAGTATATCGGAAGACAGAATTCAGAATTCAGAAGACAGAATCCAGAATTCAGAATTCAGAAGACAGAAGGCAGAATTCAGAAGCCAGAATCCGAAAGATTATTCCCTGATAAAGTCCACGAACTTCAATTCAACTATCTTCCCGTATTTACCCAGTTTTTTCCGGTCAATGCCTTTGAGGTTGCCTGAAACAGAAATGAGCAGGGGTTTTTTGTGCAGTTGGGCGTTATAGAAATCAACAATGTCGCTAAAGGCGATACGGTTGTAAATGAAGTACCGATCCTTTCTGGGATCCGATACATATCCCTGCCGGCGCCACCGAGCCACCGTGCTGTTCAACTGCCTGAAATCGGGTTGCGAGGTGTGGATGGATTGTAGCAGCCCTTTGCGTATGCCTTCCATGCGGTCGGGTTTTTCGGGCATTTGAAGGATCAGCTCACTCATGGCTTCTGCTGCATCGAGGGTTTTGTCGCTTTGGGTATTGATGAATCCCATCAAGTAACTTGGTTTCTCGCGCAAAAAGGGCATTCTCAGCGTAGCCCTGGCGGCATAGGCTAATGAACGGAACTCACGTATTTCCTGGAAAACCAGCGAACTCATACTTCCGCCAAAATACTCATTGAAAGCATTGGCGAGGGCTTTGTCGTTCTCAGTTAGCGCATTGCCTTCGACATAAAAATGCAGGTTGCTCTGACGGGCCTTGCTGTTATGATGGAGATAAACGGTGTTTTCATTGAATTTGGTTCGATCAAACTCAATATAATCTCCACTTCTCGGTTGCTGTGCAAGTGATAAATTATTGATAATCGCTGTACGTACACTTTCAAATGGCAAACTTCCGGTATAAAGTATATGACCGTCGAAGTTTATTGCTTCTTTGAAAGCTTCAAGCAACTGTTCGCTCTTTATCTTTTTTGCTTCGGCGAGTGTGATGTTCCGCATATCGGAGGCCAGGCTGCCATATAAAGCGTATTGTTGTAGTGCATTTGCCATGGCCATGGGGTCGTCGCGGCGGGTTTTGTTATTGGCTTGGATGTCTTGCACCATTTTCTCGAGCTGGCTGTCATCCTTGCCGGGGTTGGTCAGAATTTCGTTTACCAAACGCAGCGTTGCTTCTATCTGATCGTCGAAACCTTCTATACTTACCGTAAAATTATTATCCCCTGAATAGAAAGCCAGGGTTGAACCCAGGTTTTGCAGTTCCTGCTTGAATTGTTGATAGGGTGTGTTAGCAGTGCCAATCAGGTTCATATAACTTGCGGCATTCGGTAGCAAAGGATTATGCAAGTTGCCTGTTCTGAATTCAACATCAAGTGTAAAAATCTGATTATAAGGATTTTGGGTATGATAAAGGTCATATCCTTTCCTGATTGTCTCAAACTTCACATCCTTTCCAAAATCAATAAAAGTAGGTTCGAGGCCGCCTACTTGCTTTTCGTCCAACATTTGACTGAACTCCGATTGTTTGTCAGCATTTTGCGGAATCACTGGTTCCCAATCGGGTTTTTGTAGTTTATCTTTTTTCGGGAACCCCATCTTTGAATAATAAACAAACCGGTTATTGTCTAGGTATGTTTTAGCAACGCGGATAATGTCTTCACGGGTAATTTTTCCGGCCAACTCAATATCGTCAAGGAGGTCTTTCCATTCCTTTCCCTGTACAAAGGCTTCCATAAGCATGTAGGCGCGGTCTTTATGCGTTTCGAGGTTACGCATCGCCTCTTTACGGTATTCAAGCTTCACAGCTTCGAGCAGTTCATCCGAAAAATCACCATCCCGCAGTTTTTTAAGGCCTTGGTTCGTCAATTCTTCGGCAGCGCTGAATTTCTGCCCAACAATTTTTGGAATAAACAGCAGCAGATAACTGCCGTGGTCGTTGGCCTGCAAGGGTATACCTTGCACTGCCATGATCTTGTTATCCATCACCATTTTGTCGAAAATACCTGTACCTGCACTATTTGAGAGCAGCTTTGATGTTATATCGAACACAAGGTTGTCTGCATGTAATGCCGGGACCGTTCTGTAGCCCATCACCCCGATGCGGATGGGGCTCATGCGTACTTGTTTAAACTCCCTACCATTGAAAGGTGCAAGCGGACAATCGGGTATCGTTGGCAACTCAGCGCTTCGCAAGCTGCCAAATTTTTCTTCAATCATCGGTATGATCTCGTCGCTGTTGAAACTGCCCGCAAGTATCAAGGCCATGTTGTTGGCCACATACCAGGTGTTGTAAAACCCCATCATCTTACTCAACCGGGGATTTTTAAGGTGCTCGGTGGTACCGATAATGGGTTTAGAAAAAGGATGGTCTTTGTAAAATGTTTGCAGAAGGTCTTCAATCATTAACTGCATAGGCCTGTCGCTATATAGGTTTTTCTCTTCATACACCGTTTCCAGTTCACTCTGAAACAGCCTGAACACAGGATTCCGGAAACGTTCGGCGTAGATCTCCATCCATTTTTCGAGTTGGTTGGCCGGAAAGCTGTTGTGATACACCGTTTGCTCAAAACTGGTGAACGCATTCAACATCTCGCCCCCGATATCGCGTAGCAACACATCCACTTCGTTGGGGATGGCGTATTCGGCGGCTTTGAGTGATAACTGGTTGATTTTTTTTTGAATAGCGGTTCTCGCTGCAGGATCAGCAGTTTCAAACAATTGGTCGTAATACATTGAGATGCTGTCGAGATATACTTTTTCGGCTTCCCAATTGATGGTGCCTATACGGTCGGTGCCTTTGAACATGATATGCTCGAAGTAATGTGCTATGCCTGTGGCATCGTCGGGATCGTTGCAGCTGCCTGTTTTCACTACCACCGCTCCGAAGATTTCGGGTTTGGCGTGGTCTTCGTTCAGGTAAACAGTGAGACCGTTTTTCAGGGTGAACTTTTTTACTTCCAGAGGATTGTCTGCTGAAAGGCAAAACGGAAGCAAGCTCAGTAGCAGGAGAGCGATGAGAGTTTTAATGTGATGCATAAAAATGGTTTTGTTTAATATTCAGCCGGTTGGGCAAGTATGACGTTTCAGAGGTTCTCTGTTCCATCGAGCAACGTGGATCCGAGGCGTTGATAATTTAAATTCAACCTGAATCCGTGAACAGATTTTTGTACAGTACGTCATTGCGAAGAAACGAAGCGACTGAAGCAATCTCTTTCATCAACAGAGATTTCTTCACTGCGTTCGGAATGACGGATTCGCTTCACGGATTCACATTCAATGCGATGCAGGGTCGTGAACAATTTTACATTCCAAGGAATTTTAGCAATTCATACACTAAAAAGGCCGGCCAAACGATCGCTTTCAGTACTCCCAATACACCCATCCAAAATGTGGAGGCTGCCGAGATATAATAGATGGCAGCTCCAATGAAACCCAGGAAATAAAAGGCGTTTTCGTGACCGCATTTATGGATTTCGCATATCCTTGACTTAGTTGCAGGTTGATTTGTTGTTTCTTCAGGCATGATATTCTGTTTTTTGGGTTTGCAAAGGTGTGAAATGCACATAACTACTTTTGTTTTGCCTTAAATATCAGGCTGGTGATCAATTCAATCAAAATACCGTATATCATTCCCATTACAATGGTTGATACAACCATCATGACTGGAGTGAACTGTGGATTTTCGGGAGCCATAAGCCCACTTATAGCCAGAGGAATGCTAAAAATCAATCCCATAACCAGGCCATGCAAGGCCCAATGTTTCAAGTTCAAGCTGCTGATACCAATGGCAAAGCCCATCAAGACGCGGCTTAAGATGATTTCAAGACCCACCGGACAAGCCAACTCCCCTGAGCTTGAAGCCATCCGGTAGCAAACAAAACCGAAAACCAGACCGGAAAGAGTAGCGATAATAATTCTTTTCATAGTGTTAAGATTTTCATGAATTAATGTGTTTAAAACCATTTTTAAGGATGCTCCAAATATACGAATAAAAATAATATAGTGTTCGACATGAGAAGTAAATTTTTCGATCCCAGGTCGGCTGAGGCTCAAACCTCAGTCATATCTATCCCATAAGGCTCTAGCCAGGCATGTATGATTTCTAATCCCTACCTTTATCCAACCCGAGTTGTTTTATTGGGTGCGGCAGAATAAAAATGCCGTTGCAGAACTTGATTTTTTGATTCAACACCAAAATAAAATTTATCCGCTTGAAGTAAAAGCAGGGAAGACTGGTACATTAAAATCAATGCATGTGTTCCTGCAAGCAAAAAACCTGAATACAGGAATACAGTTAAATGCCGATTTGCCATCATTCAGAGAATACAGCACGAAAACTTATGCTGACAAAACCAACTCCGAATTGCATTACAAACTGCTGACCCTCCATTGTATATGACCGGTCAGGTATCACGTTTACTTGGTTCGATGGTGAAACCAAAATAAACGTTTCCATCTTTGAGCCCGCTATAAACAGTATCCTGTGTGTGGGACTCAATTTTCAATTCTCCTCTATCCGTCTGACCGCTCCAAGCGGTCTGACGGGTAAGCCACGGGTAAGCCACGGGTAAGCCACGGGTAAGCCAAACGTTTCCATCTTTGAGCCCACTATAAACAGTATCCTGTGTGTGGGACTCAATTTTCAATTTTCTTCCCCTTCTCCAACTCCTCAATTCGTTTTAACAGGTTGTTGATCATCTCCTGCTGTTCCTGTATTGCTTTTACCATAGGTGCCAATAAATCATTATAACGCACCCCATAATTGCCATCATCGTCTTTGCTTATGATGCCATTGTTGGCAGCGCCAAATTTATTTAGGGTGCTTTCCAACTCCTGGGCAATAAAACCGTATTCAGTTTTTAGGTTTGTGGTAGTGTCCAAAATTTTGGTTTCGCCGTCTTTGGTTTCAACATCTTTGCGGGTATAAAAAACAGGATTGAGTTGTTTGATAAAATCCAGTCCAAGGTTTGATTTTTGGATATTTGATTTCCAACGGCTATCGGAAATGATGGTCCATGCTACTTGAACACTGGCATTACTAACAGAGGTGTTACCGATACGTACCTGGTTATTAGCTGTGGAACTTGGCACTTGTGCGTTGTATCCAATGGCTGTGTTGTTTGAACCTGTGGTAATACCAAAGCCAGCCCCCGCGCCTAATGCGGTATTGTCGCCTCCTGTGGTGTTGTAATAAAGCGCAACCCGTCCAGTGGCGGTATTGCCGTCTCCAGTGATGTTGGAAAAAAGTGCCTGGTCGCCTATAGCGGTATTGTATTGCCCTGTATTATCTGAGGCTGTGGTGCTGCCATGCAACGCTGCACAACCTATGGCGGTGTTGTAGGTAAACCTCCCTGAGGTTCGGTCATCTGCATAATACATGGCTGTAAGCCCGATGGCTGTAGAACGGCTGTTGGCTTTGTTGGAATAAAGGGCCCCTGTTCCGTTGGCGGTATTATTATTTCCTGTGGTGTTGGAATAAAGCGCTCTATCTCCTATGGCGGTATTATAGTCTCCTGTGGTGTTGGAAAAAAGTGCCTGGTCGCCTATAGCGGTATTGTATTGCCCTGTATTATCTGAGGCTGTGGTGCTGCCATGCAACGCTGAACAACCTATGGCGGTGTTGTAGGTAAACCTCCCTGAGGTTCGGTCATCTGCATAATACATGGCTGCAAGCCCGATGGCTGTGGAACGGCTGTTGCCTTTGTTTGAATAAAGTGCATTTTGTCCGCTAGCGGTATTGGAGTTTCCTGTGGTGTTGAACCTAAGCGCGGAATGTCCATTGGCAGTATTATTGTTACCTATTGTGTTGTTTCTAAGCGCCGAATGTCCATTTGCAGTATTTTCGTTTCCTGTTGTGTTTAAGGTAAGTGCTTGATAGCCATTGGCGGTATTCCAGTCTCCTGTGGTGTTTAAAAAAAGTGCCTGACGACCAACGCCCGTATTGGATGTAGCCGTATTGCTATTGCCTGCCTGGTAGCCCAAAAATACCGGGCCGTTAGAAGCAATCCGGCCTGCTTTCTGGTTATTAACCTTGAAGTTCAGTGCTACGTTGTCGGTGGTGCCTATAAAATGTGTTCCATCAGTGGTACCCGCATTCCCTGTAAGCGCCCAGTCTCCACCTGCCGGGCTTTGCCATGAGGGCGAACCACTGCTAATGGTTAATACCTGCCCAGCGCTGCCGGGTGCAAATAGTGAGCCCTGGTTGCTTGCGTTGCCGATTAGCAGATTGTTATTGGTTACCGCTAACTTACCGGCAGCAATGGCAGCGGTTGGGCTTATATCGGCATTTGCAATTGTGCCATCCACAATTTTAGCAGATGTAACAGAGTTGTCTCCTAAGTCGGCTGTAGCAATGGTGCCATCCAGTATCTTGGCGCTTGTAATCGAGTTGTCAACTACTTCTGTGGCTGTACGGGCAAGCAATGCATAAGGCACACTCAACAATTGGCTGGTGCCAACTACAGAATAGGTTGTGCCGCCTGTGGGGTCGGTTTCTGTTTTAAGAAAATAGGGGCCTGCAGCCCAGTTTATGGCCGCCATGGTACCGGTTATGGGTATTCCACTACCAATTTCAAGACTTACCAAACCGTTGGCATTGGTTTGGGGGTTGGGATT
>JAUXXY010000029.1 GCA_030684735.1 Bacteroidales bacterium
CGGGCGCATAAAATCTGCTGCCGGCATCGGCACTCTTTTGTCCGAAGGCATAGGCGACACCATCCGTGTTTCACTCACCGAGGCCCCTGAAAATGAGATACCTGTTGCCCGGCAAATCGCATCTTTTTTTTCAAAGAAAAACATATACCCGGTTGATAAATCCGGTCAACAAACTGGAACAGGCCTTGGCCTTTTATTAGATTTTCATCGCCGGATTTCCCGGCATGTTGGAAGTATAGGTGCTGGAAATGTGCCGGTAGTTTTATGGGAGAATGATGGCGTGAACTCGCTTAACGAGTATCATCAAATTGAGGGAAATGACGGAAGATGGATAACGCCGCTTCAAAATACTTCTGTTGAATCCAACGGAAAAATCCACTATGTGCTGGTTGATCCAGTTGGTGATGATTTCACGGAAAGCCGCCTTCATGATCTTGCTCGGATTAGCAATGCCGTGCTCGTGTTCAAATCGAGCACATCGGAATCCATACGAACTATGCGCGAAAGAGTGCACACGCTTGATGGTCTCGGGCTTGATCTGCCAGTTGCAATTTTTTTCGAAAGCCAGGAACCCGATCCGGTGGTGTTTGCGGTGGATGCGGCTTTGCGTTGTGCCCCATTGCTGATTGACGGACAATGTGATGGTATTTTTTTAAAAAATAAGAATCTAACTCCGGCCCAGGTTGTTGAAATTGCTTTCGGTATTCTGCAATCTACCCGTGCCCGTATCACTCAAAACGAATACATTGCCTGCCCTGGATGCGGCCGCACCAGGTACGACCTTGAGGGAGCCTTGGAGCGAGTGAAACGGGCAACCTCGAACCTCAAAGGGTTAAAAATTGCTGTGATGGGTTGTATTGTAAATGGCCCCGGCGAGATGGCTGATGCCGATTATGGCTATGTGGGACAGGGGCACGGTAAAGTAACTCTTTACAAAGGCAACACTGCGGTGCAGAAAAATATTCCTGAAGGTGAAGCGGTTGATGCCCTTATTCGGTTAATGCAGGAGCATGAACATTGGCAGGAACGGTGATTCTCATGTCCTTGCCAACGATTACTTGCAAAGCTAGGGGAATGAGGCCGAATTTAAAAGGTGAATGGCCGAGTGATTCTCCGTCGGCTTCCATGTAAATAGGCGGATTGGACTCAATCAGGAATGACTTACCCCGAAACATGCGCACCTGCGGTAGACTAATAAAAGAGCCATCATAAAGCTTTCGTACATTCTTGACCACACTGAAACGGCTCAGTTTCGTAATCACGGTCATGTCGAGATTGCCATCGTCGGGCACAGCCTTGGGCAATTGCATCATACCGCCCCCATTATAGTTACAAATACCAACAACCATCGTAAAAATAGGAGCCTTCAGCACTCCAATATCATCAACAAAGATTTCGGTATTCGACTCCTTGAACGAAAAAAGACTGGTAAAAATGTTGACAAAGTATGACAGTGGCCCTGCCTTGCCGGCATCTTTCTGTTTATTGGTTTTTTCGGCTACCATGGCATCGTAGCCCATACCTGCCATATTGGCAAAGAAGCGGTTTTTTTCGAGGCCCGATTGCATGAACTTCACCCAGCCCACGTCCTGCAGAAAGGTTTTACCTTTCTTAATTACGTTCACAGCTTCCTGGTAGCCATGGGGAATGCCGAAAGTGCGTCCCCAGTCGTTACCCGTTCCTACCGATATCATGCCTATTGTTATGCTGTTTGTGGGATATTTTTTTTGTGTGAATATTCCGTTTACAACTTCATTCAGTGTTCCATCGCCGCCTACAACCATAATGTTTTTATAACCCATCTCCACATACTTGCGGGCCAAGCGTAGTGCGTGCATGCGGTGTTGAGTGAAGACGCTCTGGAATCGAATATCGGCGGCGGTGAGTATTTTGGTTATTAAAGGCCAGTCTTTATCACCTTTACGTCTTCCGGCATTGGGGTTCACAATGATGAACCATTCGGGGTTGTGTTTTTCATCTGCCATAGGATTTCTTTATCTCAGTGGATTATAGAGCACCTGCTGTTAGTTTTCAGGTTTGGAGGCTGCGATGATGTAGTTTAAGTCAAAAACATCTATGATGGAGGTTTCCAATCCTTCAATTTTTTATGGCCTCAAAAATACATCTTATTCTTTAAATAATATGGACATATTTTTTTAGCCTGTATGTGGTTGAATGAATATTCAGAGATATAATAGTTTCGTCTGCAATATATTACTGACTTCACTTACCGGAATATCAAGTTCCTTGCCTTTTAGCGGATGATTTTCTGCGGTGATTATCTCTACTCTTGCCCCAATAGGCTTCCACCTGGCAGGATGAAAAGGCCGGATTGGACTAAACAACCCTATGGTTAATATAGATGAGACTGCCGCAATATGAATGGGCCCAGTGCTCGAAGCTATCATGGTATCGCAGTGGGCAATAAAGGCGATAAATTCGCTCAACGATATACTGCCACACAGGTCAATGATATTTTCGAGCTGAAAAGGAAAAATATCACTAATCAACTTGCGATCTTCAGGGGTGCCTGTTACAAAAATCAGAAAATCTTCCGGTGATAATTGGTGGGCCAATGATGCAAAACGTTCGATAGGCCATTCGGGAGCACTACCTTTTGACTTGGGGTGCAGTATGATTTTTTTTCTGGGATCATCTAGTAAAGTCTTGAGACGCTCGTTGTTTAATCTGGGGCTCTTCCAGCCTATAAGTTGCAGAATCTCATCCATCGAGGGTATGGCTTCAACTCCGACTGGCCGCAGCAAGAACATGTTGAGTTGCGATTCATGGAGAGATGAATTTTTTCTGGAGAAGGGAACCAGTTTATTACAGGTTTGCAGCGTTGTTAAACGCCCTGCTGTGGCGATACGTACAGGTATCTTTGCCGTTTTTGCAGCAAAACATACTTCTTTTTGGGGGAAGGCGAAAATAATTACATCGGCATCAATTTCTTTTAAAAAAGCCGCCCTTTCTGGTTTTGAATGACCTGATACAACATCCCAATTTACAAACCGATCAACATGGATGCATGATTGAATTATGGGCTGGGTATAGGATTTTCCGAGAAAAACTATTTCGGTATCCGGCATCAGTGCTTTTAGTTTTCCTGCCAGAGGAAGAGTCAGCACTACATCTCCGATGCTATCCGTTCGGCTGATGATAATACGTTTATAGTTTTTTACCTTCATGTAGATTCTTGAGGAGGATATATTTTCTATAGGTTGCATAGGCAGAGCGTTTGGCAATGAGCCAACCCATGCGGCCGTCAAGGAAACCTTTCCGCAGCAACCATGTTTTCAGAAATTGGGCAGCTACTTTAAGATAAATGAAAGGAAGTCTTACATATTTTTTGCTTTGATAAAGTTCGGCAGCTGCGATTTTTGAGAAGTTTTCTATTTGTTTATAATGATCCTTGGATGTGTAATAGGAATAATGCAATAGATCACCATTCAGATGCTTGACAAGGGCACCTTTTTCCATTTCAAACTTTTCGTGAATTGCAACAATTTGCCATTGGCCTTTCAGGCGGTCAAATAATCTCAGTTTTCGGTCGGGATACCAGCCGCAATGATTTATCCATTTTCCGCAATAGTTGGTACGGCGGTTCATGGTATATCCATCGGCATCGCGGGTATGTTTGATTGCTTTAATCGAATCACAAAGCTGTTGGCTGGGGGCTTCATCGGCGTCCAATGAAAGTATTAAGTTGTGAGAAGCTTGCAAAACAGCATAATGCTTCTGAGCCCCATAACCGGGCCATTTATGCTGGATAAATCTTACGTCAAACTGCTCGCAAATTGATTGGGTTCTATCTGTCGAATACGAATCAACTACCACTATTTCGTCCGCAATATCTACTACCGATTGGATGCAGCGGGCAATATTGCGTTCTTCGTTAAAGGTGATAATTACGACTGATAATGGCTGCATAAGAGATTAATGGCATACAAAGATAATGTTTTGATTATTTCGCCCTCCGAAAGATGATTATGTTGAGCCTGTCAATTCGGTTACAGGTCTTGCTCGGCAGGCTGCCTTGTGTTGGTTTCGTCAGTTTCGATAAGCAGGAAGAGCGCATAAAACAATGCGAAAAAAGTAACACCGGCCTGTGTTTCGATGGTATCTTCGACAAGCATGGAGGAGAGAGCAATGATGAAAAAAACCACAAACAAAAAATTTTTATGACCCTTCAATCGCCATGCCGGATAAAACATGGCAAATAAGAACCATAGCATTCCAATAACACCAAAACCCACACAGATTGATAGATATTGATTGTGGGAACGCCAGCGCCATTGTTCAAGCAGTGGTGAGTCCATCTCAATGTAGGCCTGCCTGAAAGCAATATTCATGTCGCCGGTTCCGACACCAACTATCGGATTTTTTTGGATCAGCCACCACGATGCTTTCCAATATTCAATCCGTTGCAAGAAAGAGTTGGCATTGGGATTGCCCGTTAGACCCATGTTAATGAAACCACTGGCTGCTTCATAAATTTTAATTTTCAAACTTAGTGGTTTCAGGTATTCAATATTAGCCACGCCCAATTCGATGTTGTTAATATCTTTGGGGCTAAGATTGCTGATTCCCGAAGCATCCTTTCGTAAATTCTTGGAACTCAAATATCTGACAAGCGTAAATCTTATTTCCTGATTTTTCGCATCCAGCCCCATAAAGTCAATCGTGCTATGTTGGTTCCAGGCCTCCTGCAGTTCGTCCCA
>JAUXXY010000035.1 GCA_030684735.1 Bacteroidales bacterium
TTATTTTTCCGCCACAGGCAGGGGTAACTGGGGGGCCGAACCCGGGGGATAACGGGGTGGTGGGAGCATTGCCGGGCGTAGTCAATGTATCGGAAATTGGAGCTGCAACTTATTCTATCCCCTTACAATTACCCCCTGGAATTAAAGGCATGATGCCTAACCTTGCAATAACGTATAATAGTATGTTGGGAAACGGATCGCTTGGTTGGGGGTGGAATATAAGTGGATTATCTGCAATTACAAGAACCAGATCAACGATATATCACGACAATTTTGTTGATGGAATTAACTTTGATGAAAGTGACCGCTTCGTAATGGATGGACAGAGGTTGATGCTATATAGTGGCACCTACGGCATGAACGATGCACAGTATCGTACTGAAATGGATATTTTAGCCAGGATAGTTTCATATAAATCATCCTGGTATAACGGTGCAGAAAAATTAAAAGTTTGGCAAAAAGATGGCAGTATCTGGTATTATGGCTATACTGAAGATTCACGAATCGAACCACAGGGTCAAAGCGGAGTAGTTTTGACCTGGCTTGTTAACAGGATCGAAGACAGACAAGGGAATTATATTGACTTTCGCTATACCGAAAACAATAGCACGGGAGAATTCTATATCAATTCGATTAAATATACTGGTAATGAGCGATTACAATTGCAGCCATTTTATGAAATCATTTTCAATTATACTGAACGTATAGATAAAGAGTTCCTTTTTGTTGGCAATTTCAAGGTCAGCCAGACCAAATTACTTAATGAAATCATTATTAAGAAAATAGGTACAGATAGCCATATAATCAGATATGAATTTATCTACCGCCCACCTTCCTCTCAAACATTCTACACACGACTTAACACTATTTGGTGTTTTGATGATAATAATCAAAGGCTCAATCCAACAACAATAAATTGGGATTTACCTTCAAGTTCTACTGTCATAAACATGGGCACTTCATCACCAATTAATGGAATAGTGTTTACGGGTGATTTTAATGGGAATGGTTTCACTGATTTGCTGGTACTGCCTCCAAAGCCATCATCAGGATATAACTTGAGTCATCAATGGCGGCTTTATATTAATGATAAGAACGGAAATTTTACGTCAACAATTATCACAGGTAACCTTAGTAATGGCCTCCAATGGATCTATGTTGGCGATTTCAATGGTGATGGGAAAAGTGATTTTCTCTACATTGAAAGATCGGGTGGCAGCTTATACATAAAACCATTCATTGCAAGAATAAATGATCTTGGATTTGACCAGAAAAATAACATTTGGTTTGGTTCATACCTGAACACAAAAGAAGATATTCTGGTAGGGGATTTTATAGGAGAAGGGAAAAGCAGTTTTATGGTCAAACGCGATGGCTCTACACAGAAAAACTGGAACTATTATGTTTATAATAATGATTCAGAATCTTTTCAATTAATTAAGGAAAACGCTGTAATAAGTTCCTGGGGCGACGATACATATACAGCAGATTTTAACGGTGATGGAAAGACAGATATTATGGTGGTTGATAATTTGGTATCAAGAATCTATACACTTAAAAGAGACAATAATCAAAACTTGATCTTATCATCATATTACTACTGGGGATTCCCCACCAAATATCACAGGGTTTTCACCGGCGATTTTAATGGAGACGGGAAAACTGATTTATTAACATATTCACCAGAAAGTTCCTGGCTTATCACGTTTTTGACAGAAACCGGATTTCATTGGCCACATATAGCAATACCTCAATCAACGGGGTTCCCTCAATCTGATCCGGGGCAATATGTTAATTCACTTTCAAGTATACATGAAGCCCGTCCATACCTTATAAGGCTGGCTGATTTTAACGGAGACGGGAAAACGGATATATTTATCTTAAAAAAGAATGGTCCGGTCTATACCCAACATACTGTTTTCTATGCTCCAATCCAAACAGATAACACATCCAATCCGTTTGTCAGAACATATGGTGATTACGGTTCCTTATTAAATACCAATAATCAAAATCTTTTTGTTGGTGATTTTAATGGAAATGGCTGTGCTGATGTGCTGGGAACATGTCACGTACTTGATCAAAATAATACCTATCCGGCCGTAACATATAATTTTCATCCCGATGAAAAACAATACATGGTATCTTTGATAACAGATGGATTATCAAAAACAATCGGTATTACCTACGATTATATGACCAGAACATCAAATTACACACACCCTCCCAATATCACACCAATAGGGCCGGTAATCAATGCGGCATTAACTGTCAGAATTGTCACACAACTTAGTGTTGATGATGTTTCAAATCATCCCAGTATTACGAATTTTCGATATAGGGGCGCTAAAATTCATAGAGAAGGCAAAGGTTGGTTGGGATTCAGTTGGTTATCAATCTATAACAATAAAGAATTTATTATACTGGCCAAGAATAATGATGTTATGATTGGTCAATATTATCTATACCCTGTTGATCAGATAACCTATTTAGGCGACCTCCCATTTGAAGGCAATAAACTAACACATACCTTTTTTGATTACCAAAAAGCGGTTTCTTGGGTAAATCCCAAAATAGTTATACCCCAGCTTCTAAGATCAAGAAAATGGATTTGGGAAAAGCCTGGTGTTTTTCTTAAAACAGAGTTAAATGAATTTATCTACGATAACACGGTTATTCAATATCCGCCGATCATCTATTATAATTATAATAACTTTACACAATCTGCAACATACGTTGACCACAACCAACTATCATGGTATGCGGCCAATTATAAATATCGTTTCAAGAATGTTTACAATTACCATTCCGCAAACATTAATGAGTGGCTGGTTTCGCAAATTGAAAGCGTTGAAAAATCTACTTTTGATAAGGATGATACAGCTCCAGAGATAAAGAGTAAAACAACTTATCAATACTATGCCCAAGGGCATATAAATTTTCCGCTTTTATTTAAACAAAGTCATTTGCCTAATGCCAATCAAAATGACGTCTTCGTAACAAATAATGAAATTAACTATGACAAAGCGGGTAATATAACCAACAGTAAATTTTCGGCACCTAACTATCAACCGGCATTGTCACCTCGTATTTCAAACATCAACTATAATGCGGCTTATCAGTATCGTTTCCCAACTTCGTTTATCAATCCTGCCGGACACGAATCCACCAGCACTTACAACCCGACCTATGGCTGGCAACTATCATCCACCGATCCCAATGGGTTAACAACTACTTATAGTCACCATTCCCTGGGTATTAGTTTAGGCACGATCTATCCCGACGGCATCAGGCAACTAAATGTTTTGCGCTGGGCAACCGGTCATGCAGATGCGCCTGCCAATGCACTCTACTACTCATGGAGCCAAACATCAGGCCAACCCGAAGTAATTACATTTTTTAACAAAACCGGGCATGAACTACGCAGCGTTACACGTGGCTTTGACGGCACAAAAATTTATCAGGATAAAACCTATAACTACCGTGGGCTGCTTGCCAATGCCTCGCTTCCTTATCATCCTGGCAACGAGGTGTCTTACACCGGATTTGAATACGATGCACTGGGAAGGGTAACAGCAACTACTTATCCTGATAACACCACATCAACCACTCAATACCTGGGCGCCACAATCAAGACCACCAATCCCCTTTATCAAACCACCGAACAAAAATACAATGCCGCCGGCTGGCTTGAGGAAAGCAAAGACCCCGCCGGCAGTATTGTAAAATATGACTACTTTAGCGACGGCAAACTCAAAACTACATTTATTGTGGGCCAGGGCGAAACTACCATATCATTGCAGTACAACAGCCGCCGCCAACGCAGCGTGTTGAACGATCCAAATTATGGTAGCACACAATTCTTTTACAATCCCTTTGATGAACTCACTAAGCGCATCAGCCCTAAAAACCAGGAGTTTATTTATGCTTACGATGTGCTTGGCCGCTTAACCGGGCAAACAGAACCCGAAGGCAGTACGCAATGGCAATACGATGCCGCTCCCGGCAGGTTAGGCTTGTTGGCAGGCATTAGCGCTAACAACCATCAAATTGCTTATCTTTACGATAACCTTTACCGCTTGCTCAGCGAAACCGAAACTATCCTCACAACGAATTACACCACCACCTATTCTTACGATGAGCTTAGCAGGCCGGAAATCGTAACCCACCCGTCGGGTGTTGGCATCAGGCATCAATACAACAATTCGGGTTTACTGCAAAGTATCCGCTCGGCTGCTAACAATCAAACCCTGTGGCAAAACAATGAAGTGAACGCCATTGGCCAGATTACCGGTTTCAGCACCGGCAACACGCTGGCTACCATCCGTAGTTTCCATCCTAAAACCGCCCGGCTTGAAACGGTTCACACAAAAAAACCCGGACAGCCGCCGGTGCAAGACCTTGAATATGCCTGGGACAACATCGGCAACCTTACGCAAAGAAAAAAATGGATCGTTAGGGCAAATAATAGCTTTTTGGCCGAAAGTTTCACCTTCGATCAGCTTAACCGCCTCAACACCATACGCCTCAACGGCATAATTACAGGCAGCCATACCTACGATGCCCAAGGACTTGGCAACCTGAGCGCCAAAACAGCAAATGGCGCGCTGCTGTATAACAATGCAGTATATGGACAAGGCCCTGCTGGGCCCCATGCCCTTACATCGGCAAACACAAGCCTCGGGATATTCCCTGTTCAGCGCCAGGAAATCTTATATAACTCTTTCGATAAAGTTACAACCGTCAATGAGGGCGATAAAACGCTGGGAATCGTCTATGGCGTGCATCATCAGCGTATTGCACAACGTTACCGCCACGACCAATCGCAACGCGAAAAAACCTGGGCCGGAGCGTGCGAATATATAAACGACAACGGTACACTCTTGATTCTCACCTACCTTAGCGGCCCTGAAGGCGTTTTTGCCTTGCATATCAAAACCCCCAACGGCACCGAAAACATCTGCTACATCCACAAAGACCATCTCGGCTCGTGGAACACTATAACCGATGAAAGCGGAAACCTGTTGCAGGAACTCAGTTATGATGCCTGGGGCAGCCGCCGCAACCCCGCCACCTGGCAACCTTTTGCCGGCACCCCGCCTGCCCCATTATTCGACAGGGGTTTCACGGGGCATGAACACTTATACGCCTTCAACCTTATTAACATGAATGGCCGCATGTACGATCCCGTGCTGGGCCGTTTCCTCAGCCCCGACCCGGTGTTGCAGTTCCCTGATTTTACACAAGGGCTCAATCCCTATTCTTACTGCCTTAACAACCCATTGTCGTTTACCGACCCGAGCGGGTATTCGATTGACAAAGATGCGCTTTTTATAAATGGCGGAAGAATATCAATGTCCTTGTTTTTTACTCTTGTGGCCATTACGACACCTACACCAATTGGCCCTATTGTTTTAGGTATCGCATTAATAAATCTGTTTTGGGAAACCTCTATGGCCATGATGAAGGGAGCCAGATTTTCGGAAGCAATTAAATACGGTTTTGCAAGTGCTTCAATTGCAGCCATTAGCGCCTATGGTTCGGCCCAGATAGGAGTTGCCTTTAAAAAATGGATTCCCCAAAAAGGTCAGCTTTTCTTTAAAGAATTAGCCAGGGCTGGTGTGCATGGCACATTTAACGGTGGGCTGAGGGCGGCCCAAGGCGGGAAATTCGAGCACGGGTTTTATTCAGGTTTTGTTTACAGCAACTTTGCAAAACGCGATAGCAGGTTTTGCTTATTTGCTGTAATGCCGAGAGGAAAAATTTGCGAATTGTTCTGATTCGGCATATCTTCGCTTTCCGGTTCAATGGCTATGCACGCAAACATACCCGACGGCGTTAAATTTTCGGCAGCAGTGGTGTTGGGTGGTACCGCCGAACGCCTTGGCGGGGATAAACCAGCCAGCCACCGTGGCCAGTGCAGGGCAGGCTGGTTTGCTCAAGTCGGGTTAAAACAAAGGCGGCCCATTGAGTGATCGCCTATGCAGAATTTAAAATAGAAATTGCTATACCAAAGAATTATTCACTAAAAAGATTCATCGCGTCAAGCTCTTTCATCGAGGCTTTCACAGAATTAGCCGATTCGGTGAGCATCTTCATTTCGTCCTTGTTAAGTTTCAGTTCAATAATTTCTTCTATGCCATTAGCGCCAAGAATCACAGGTACGCCCATGTATATGTCTTTTTGCCCATATTCGCTTTTAAGAAGCGCACATACTGGAAAAACCCGGCGCTGATCATCCACAATGGCTTCAACCATCTGGGCAGCGGCCGCTCCCGGTGCATACCACGCGGAGGTACCCATAAGGTTCACCAATTCGCCACCGCCTTTGCGTGTACGGTCAACAATTTTATCTATTTCTTCCTTGTTAAGCAGCTCAGTGACCGGGATACCCGATATACTGGTATAGCGGGGCAAAGGCACCATGGTATCGCCATGGCCTCCAAGTAGCATCGTCTGGATGTCTTTAGGCGAAACATTAAGCGCATTGGCAATAAAAGCTTTATAACGGCCTGTGTCGAGAATGCCAGCCATACCAAATACCTTGCGGCTATCCTTACGTGCAGCTTTGTAAGCCGCATATGTCATCACGTCGAGCGGGTTGGTAACAATAATAATAATCGCTTCGGGCGAATACCGGATAACGCGTTCAACAGCCTCGGCAACTATGCCGGCATTGGTTTTGATCAGATCATCGCGACTCATGCCTGGTTTGCGGGGAAGACCCGAAGTAATTACTACAATGCCCGATCCTTTCGTTTTCAGGTAATCATTGGTTGCACCCGTAACACGGGTGCTGAAGTGATTGATAGATGATGTTTGCCAAATGTCGAGGGCCTTGCCTTCGGCCATACCTTCCTTGATGTCGAGCATCACAACCTCTCGGCAAAGGTCTTTATGAGCAATTACATTAGCACAGGTGGCGCCCACATTACCAGCGCCGATTACGGTTATTTTCTTCATTGTTGCGGGTTTTGATTTTTAATCACAAATCAGCCACGAAAGTAATAAAAATATATCTAAATAGATGCAGATGAAATAATGAAATACCCAAGAGATCTGTCGTTTGGATAAGCTCCGTTCTTAGCGGTCTATAAATACGGACTACATGGCATTATTTTGTGCGTCAATCGCTGCAATGGCAACCATATCAACAATCTCGGTAACCGTGCTGCCCATTTGCAGAATATGTACGCTCTTGTTTAACCCCATCAAAACAGGCCCAATAACATCAAAACCACCCATTTCCTGCATAAGTTTGTAAGCAATATTGCCCGCGGTCAAATAGGGGAATATCAGGATGTTCGCTGGCCCGTCAGCCAGTTTGGTAAATGGGAAGTTTTCTTTGAGCATCACATTATTCAGGGCAAAGTTGACCTGGATGTCGCCGTCAACAATTAGGTCGGGATATTCCTTGTGCAAACGTGCCACGGTATTTCGCACTAGTATCGGGACACGTCTTTCGACAGAGCCGAAATTAGAGTATGAAAGCATGGCAATCCGGGGGGTAATATTCAGTTGCTTTACTTTTTCGGCAGTCTGTAAAGTAATCTGAATAAGGGTATCTTCATCCGGGTTCAGGTTAACGGTTGTATCGGCTAGGAAAAAAGGTCCTTTTTTCGTGAGGACAATATGCATGGCTGATATAACCTTGGCATTTTTTTGCTTTCCGATTACCTGCAGGGCTGGCCTGATGCTGTCGGGATAACCCTGCAAAAGCCCTGAGATCATGGCATCGGCAAAGCCGTTTTCAACAAACATGGGAGCGAAATAATTACGGTGTGTCATAAGATCGAGGGCTGTGTGCATATTAATACCCCTCCTTTTTCTTTTTTCGAACAGTTGAGTTGCAAACTCTTGCCTCTTCTCGGTTTCTTCATCGCTTTTAGGGTCAATAATTTCAACCCCAACCAATTCAAGGCCGTACTCCCTGATGAGTTGGTTTATAATTTTCTTGTTACCAAGCAGGATGGGAATGGCAATGCCTTCTCCTTTCACAATTTCGGCAGCTTTCAGAATTTTATAGTTTTCTGCTTCTGCAAAAACTACCCGTTTTGGCTCAGTACGCGCTTGAGTTCTTATGTAGTGCTGCAAGGGGTTGGCAAAACCCATTCGCTTGCGTAATTCATCCTTGTATGCTTCCCAGTCGGTGATGGGTTGCCTGGCCACTCCGCTTTCTATGGCTGCTTTAGCCACAGCCACAGCCACATACTCAATCAGCCTGGGGTCCATAGGTTTAGGAATGATATATTCTCTGCTAAATTTCAGATTAGCAGCTTTATATGCCACATTCACCTCATCAGGAACAGGAAGCTTTGCCAGCTCGGCCAACGCATAGGCGGCTGCCAGCTTCATGTGGTCGTTAATCTTTGTAGCCTTCACATCCAGGGCTCCGCGGAAAATAAAAGGAAATCCCAACACATTATTTATCTGGTTGGGGTAGTCGGAGCGGCCAGTTGCCAATATTAAATCATTCCGGGTGGCGAGGGCTTCTTCGGGCATAATTTCAGGAACCGGGTTGGCCAGCGCAAAAACGATGGGGTTATCGGCCATCGTCAGAAGGAATTCTTTATTGAGCGCCCCGGCCACCGACAAGCCGAGAAACATATCTGCACCTTTCATGGCATCTTCCAGGGTGTGCAGGTCGCGGTCGGTAACAAACTGTCTTTTGACTGGATTCAAATCAGTTCGATCTCTACGAAGTACGCCCTTGCTGTCAAGCATCACTATATTTTCAGGCTTCACACCAAGTGCGATATACAGCCTGGAGCACGAAATGGCCGACGCCCCGGCCCCGTTCACGACAATACGAATCTTGTCAATTTTTTTACCATTGATTATCAATGCATTTAGCAAACCTGCTGATGTGATCATTGCCGTGCCATGCTGGTCGTCGTGCATGATAGGAATATCAAGGGCATCCTGGACCCTTTGCTCAATTTCAAAACACTCAGGAGCCTTGATATCTTCAAGGTTGATGCCGCCAAAAGTTGGTGCAATGGCAATGATGGTTTCAATGAGCTTTTCGGTGTCTTTCAGGTCTACCTCAATATCAAAAACATCAATATCGGCAAAGACTTTGAACAAAAGGCCCTTGCCCTCCATCACTGGTTTGCTGGCAAGCGCACCAATGTCGCCAAGGCCTAATACAGCGGTACCATTCGAGATTACCGCCACCAAGTTGCCTTTGGCTGTGTATTTGTAAACATCGTCTTTTCTGTCTTTGATCTCAAGGCAGGGTACAGCGACTCCAGGAGTGTAAGCTAGCGACAAATCGCGCTGAGTACGATAAGGTTTGGTCGGGACAACTTCTATCTTTCCCGGCCGGCCAGTGGAATGATACTCCAAAGCATCTTTTTGCAAGGCGGTTTTCATAATTTGATTTTTATAGGTTAATGAGTGATTTAGACGCTTGAAAAATAACGGCTAATTTAGAGAATATATTTTGAACAGAATATCATAGCGTGATAAATGAACCACGGAAGTTATCAAAATTGTATTTTTGCGCCCCTAGTGTTTCCACCAAAAATTTATTAAATTCTTCAAAACTAAATTCTTATGTATTCCCACATCGAAGGACTTCTCACCGAAAAAAAACCCACCTATGTGGTTGTTGATTGCCAAGGTGTTGGTTATCAGATTCATATATCACTTCATACCTATGGTAAGCTGCCCGAGGCAAATGCAAACAACCAACCTCGCTGTAAATTACTCACCCATCTGATTGTTAGAGAAGATGCGTTGCTTTTGTATGGCTTTGTTGAAGAAAACGAAAGGGATTTATTCAAAGAGCTGATTACCGTCAGCGGGATAGGATCAAACACAGCACGCCTCATCTTGTCTTCCCTTTCGCCACAAGAAATACGATCAGCCATCAGGCGAGGAGAGGCATCGTTGTTGCAATCCATCAAAGGGATAGGAGCAAAAACTGCTCAGCGAATCATCATAGACTTAAGCGACAGGCTTGACAAGCCTGGTTTTGCAGGAGATATTTTGGAAACACAATACAATACCAGAAAAGATGAAGCGTTATCAGGGTTGGTAATGTTAGGCTTTAACAAACCCCTGGCTGATAAAACACTTCAAAAAATCATCAGCTCGGGCGGGGTGAACTTGAGTGTTGAAGACTTAATTAAGAATGCGCTGAAATTACTTTAACAAGCTTTTTTCAGTTGCGCTGGGTTAGGAAATGTTAATGCAGGATAATTAAGAATTAAAACATCGAAGTACTTGGATCGATACATTAGATTTATACTCAGATTTATTTTTTTTTCATTTCTTGTCGTTCTGGCTTGGGGCAGCATTGATCCTGTAAGTTCTCACAAGAACCCTTTTACCTTCCGTCATAGCGATAGCAAACCAGGTGATGACACCACGCTTCAACTTCCTTTTCCGCTTTTACAGCCAGACGAACACCTCACTTCTGACCCCAAGCGTCGCAGGACAATTGATTTTAAAGACCCTGGCTCGATTACCGAAGAAGTTGTTTATGACCCCGACCGCAATGAATATACTATCTATCGTAAGATCGGGGCGTTGAATTACCGTACTCCTCGGACCATGACTTTCAAAGAGTACCAGGAATACCTTCTCGAAAATTCATTGCAAAACTATTGGCGCCAGCGGACCAGATCAACAACAGGGCAGCCCGACCGAAGGGATGGGCTGATCCCCCAGATAAATGTAGGCAGCGAGGTGTTTGAAAAGATTTTTGGAAGCAGCACTATTGACATCAGGCCACAAGGTGCTGCTGAACTGACTTTTGGGGTTCGCTCCAACTTCCGCGATGATCCTGCCCTTGACGTCAAAAGAAGAAGAACCACCAATTTCGACTTCAACCAAAAAATCCAAATGAGCGTTATCGCCAAAATTGGTGATAAGATTGAATTCAACACAAACTACAATACTGAAGCTACTTTCGATTTCGAAAACAAACTGAAATTAAAATACGAGGGCAAGGAAGACGAAATTCTTAAACTTATCGAAGCCGGCGATGTTACCCTTCCGCTCAATAGCACGCTCATCACAGGCAGTCAAAGTCTGTTTGGAATCAAAACTCAATTGCAATTTGGCCGCACTATGGTGACTAGCGTTTTCTCGCAACAAAAAAGCGAAACACGCAACATCACGGTGCAGGGCGGGGCGCAAACCACAAAGTTCCAGATCAAAGCTCTCGATTATGACGAAAACCGACACTTTTTCATAGCGCATTATTTTCGCGACCATTATGAAGAAGCCCTGTCAAGGCTACCGATTATCAGTTCAAACATCAATATTACCAAACTGGAAGTATGGGTCACCACCAAAGGCGCTGCCGTTACCCAAAACCGCAACATTGTAGCCTTTATGGATCTTGGTGAACACCAGCCATATAACAGCCAGCTATCACTCACCACTGGCAATATCTACCCCGACAACCTTACCAATAATCTCTTTCAAAAACTTGCCGACACCGCCCGGTTGCGCGATATCAACCAGGTGAATGAATTTCTGGCTACTCATTCATTGGGTCTCATTTCGGGTCGCGACTACGAAAAGGTTGAAAATGCAA
>JAUXXY010000039.1 GCA_030684735.1 Bacteroidales bacterium
CGGGACGTTACCCCCGCACATAAGGGACTTTCACCCTCTGGAAAAAAAACACCCAACCGATTGCAAAAGAAAAATTTGTATTTTTGACTTTTTTCTAAAGCTTTCGGTGGGTGTGCGCTGCTCATGCAGGGCACACACAGCGGGTTTAAGAAATTGGCGGTTCAGTGGTTAAATGAACATTTGTTCTTCGTATCAAGTGTAGTGCCGGCAGACAGTTTTGTGCTCCGAGATCGCCAACTTCTTAAACCCGCAAAACGTTATCTTATCCTTAATAACACTGGAATTAGAAATCAAATGGATTTTCAAACTCACGCGTGCTACCATCGGGATAGTGGACCATAAGTTGTTTTGCATTGAGCAGCACCTTTATCCGATCCGCATTGGTAATAGCAGAAACATACAGTATTTTCAACACGGGTATTTCATCAACCCACTCAACCTTAAACCTCACAATGCCATCGTCGTTTGAGAGGTGGCTCATCAGGACAGGAAACCTGCTTTGCTTGTCGGTACGAACAGCCTGGGGAAAGGGAACCTGAAAAAGTTGCAACTCACCGGCGGCATACTTCTCAAATTCATTGAAAGTAAGGTCGTAAGGTTTAAATGATTTTCGCAAATAATCGCTGACTGTGATGGCAGAAATTTCAAGTTCAACATAACCCACTCTGAACTCAGTATCTTCTGTAATCTGCTCTTCTCCACTCATATAAGTAACTTCGCCGGCTTCGATAAGGCTGCAAACCTGGGAAATCGTCAACAGGTTAGAGTTGAAATAGATGCGTGCATGAACGGGTTCTCCAAACAAGGTTTCAAATCCATAAACGCCTGGCATTTTATTAAGCATCTCACTCAGCAAAAAGGCGTCGTTGCTATCGAAAAAGCGGTCAATGCCGATATCCGCCACAGATAGCATTTTAACCTCATCGGATGGTTCGGCAAGCACCCAGTTTACCGGAGTAAAAATAGCTTTGCGTATTTCGGAGGCATTAATGACAGACGGGTCGTAAAATATTTTGATTCCAAAGCGCCGGGCAAAAGTCTGAACTCCAAGCACTCCTTCAACCTTTTCCATCTGTCCGGCAAATGATTTGGAACTACCGAAGCACCTTACGGTTTTCAGTCCATTTTGCTCATAGATTTCTGCATTCTTAAATTGCTGTTCCGAACCCCAGCAAACATCAATGGTAGGAAGTTCCCAGCGGGCTGCAAGCAACAAGCCGGCCACCACAAGGATTACCACCGATGCGGCAGGCAACCAGCGCAGTGGGCGATGATTGATAGTGAGTGCTCCTTTTTCGGGGCATTTAACCACACAATCCACACACATGTGGCAATCAATATGCTTCACACTGTCGGCTTCGGAGACCTTGATGGCATAAGGACAAACTTTGTTGCATATCTTGCAGTCGGTACAAATCTTAGCACTACGGGTGATTTTCATGATGGGGAAGTACATCCCTTTGCGCCTTAGGATTTCCATTAATAAACCGGCAGCACAAACAAACCCCAGATACCATGCCCAGTGCAACTCCCATGAAGTGAAGCGGATAATAAGCCAGTAAACAAAAGTAATACCCGCGAAGACAGGCGCGAAGGCAAAAATATTGGCTGCAGCACCCAGAGGGCAAAGGTATTTGCACCAAAATTGGCGGATAAAAAAAGATCCCAGCACAGTGATCAGGATGGCTGATATGGCATAGGCAACTGTAACATCGCCATCAAAGCCAGAAAATATGGCATAATAGGGATCGAACTGCTTGCAGAACAGCTCGCTTGAAGTTACGGTGAAATAAAAAGTGATAAAAAGCAAAATATATTTGAGCGCACGTAGCAGGCTGTCGGCCAGGCCTGTAATGGTGTAACGCAATTTGTATCTGCTGCCCAATCTGCCTAACCACTCGGTGAAGGTGCCTATAGGGCAGATATAGCTGCAAAACAGTTTGCTAATCAGCAAAACCCCTACACCTAGTACAATGCCCATGACGATCTGTGTGGTTGACATGGCACAAGCCAGCGAATTGCTTGCTAAGTAGCTCGACAGGGCTTGCAGGCCACCAAAAGGGCAATAGGCTTCAAAATCAGGTGCGTAGGTTTTATCCACGAAAAGCCTGACCACCATATAAGCCAGCAGGCCAACGATTGCCCATTGCAAGCCCTGACGATAATAATTCACCCGTGCGTTTTTCTTCTTTCTCATGTGCAGCGTTGGTTTGATTAAACAGGGCAAAAATAGGATTAAATGAGTATTTTTGACAACTTAAGTAAAATGATATAATCTTAACCCAATGAGACCAAGCAATAACACTCCCAGGTTGATGATTCTGGTGATTTTGTTTTTATCGAAATCATTTTTAATTAATGCCCAATCGTTTTCAGATGGCCCACCTACCCTGCGTGCAGTTTTTTATAATGTTGAGAACCTTTTTGATACCTACAAAGACACCCTGAAGAATGATGAAGAGTTTATCCCTCAGGGCATCCGTGCATGGCATTACAAGCGTTTCCTGAAAAAAGTTCAGGATTTGGGTAAAACCCTCGTTGCTGTGGGTGAATGGGAGGCTCCCGGCATCATCGGTTTGTGTGAGATAGAAAACCGGTTCGTATTGAACCAACTCCTCAAAAACTCTGCACTGAGCCGGCTTAATTACCAGGTAGTTCACTATGAATCGCCTGATACGCGAGGAATTGACGTGGCTATGTTCTATCGCCACGACAAGTTCAAAAAGCTACACAGCGAACCCCTGAAGGTGGCATTTCCAGGGCCAGATGCGAGGCCTACCAGGGATATTCTCTACGTGAAAGGTATTGCCCTGAACACCGACACGCTGCATGTTTTTGTAAACCACTGGCCTTCAAAATATGGAGGGGTGATGGCTACCGAGCCACTGCGGCACTTCACAGGTGCATATCTTAAGTCGAAAGCCGATTCTATTCTTCGCCACGACCCACATGCCAATATCCTACTGATGGGCGACTTCAACGACGAACCCAACGAAGCCAGCATGACCCAGCATTTGAAAGCCCGGCTCGACACCAATGGAATACAACGCGGCGAACTGTATAACCTCATGGCGCCATTTTATACCCGTGCCAATGTGGGAACACATAAGTTCAGGGAAAACTGGAGCGTGATTGACCAGTTTGTCGTTTCATCGGCCTTGATAAACAGCAAAGGTAAGCTGGCCATCCATCCGCGTAGTGCTTTCATTTATAGTGCTGAATTTTTGTTGGAGGACGATCCTACGCATACCGGTAAAAGGCCGTTTCGTACCTATTCGGGAATGACCTATGCGGGGGGATACAGCGATCATTTGCCGATTGTGGTGGATTTCGTCGTTAGGTAGTTGGAAGCCGGATAATATATCTCATGCAAATTGTAGGCAGCAAAGACACCTAAGCCATTGGCAATATTGGAATAAATAATTACGGGTTCAGCAAAGGGATTCTCGCCATCATAAAGGTTGTTACTACGATGGAAACGAAAATAAGGCTCATCAACACTTAGTAATTTTACCCTAAAACCACGCAAACGGCCTTGATTGTACGGAACGCCGCCATAAATATAAAGAGTTCCTTCCAACACAAAATTGCCGCCTTCGCGAATACGTGAATCAATCAACGCCTGGCCATAGTCAAACATCAGATCCATCTCAAAAATATTGCCTTGGGGATTATTGGGATCGTTACCTTCTACAACAGCCGAGGCAAATATCCGATAAAAATAGGGCTCGCCAGGTAAATCGTCGAATTCAATACGAACCTTATAGCGCATTTCATACGACTGAAAGGAAGAATCAACTTTGGTTATACGGACTGTTGTATTTTGAGGTGGCACCTTGCATATTGCCGTAGCCCTCAGACCCAAGGGGGTTGATACGTCTATTTCATATTGCCTGCCTGCCCTGATTGGCAGGTTGCTCAGATTAGAGAAATAGTAGTTGGCTTCCTGATCGTAGGTAAGTGTAGCAAGTTGCCCTCCGGTTTCTTTAATTTTTACTGTCGCATTCTTAACCCATCGTGGATCACCATACACCTGTCTTTCGGTGATGGGCCGGGAGGTGGTTACACGCACCATCAAATTGTCATCAGGCGAAATATAGCTATAAACGACTAGCTTGGGGTCAGTTTTGGGCAGGTCAACGTCGTAAACGGTCTCCACGCAAGCCGAGAACACCATTAAAACGATCGAAAGAAACAGGCTGAGGATATGTTTTGTGTTCATGTTTCGATGGAATTAAAATTTGATGGAATAAGAAACGGATGGTATAATTGGAAAAATGGAAACCTGCCGCAACACCCGTTGGTCTCTGCCGTCGTGGCCCATGAAATAGAAAAATGGATTTTTGCGATTGTAAAGGTTGTAAGCACTAACCTCGAAGACAGCCTTGTATTTTTTAGCATGGGTTATAAACTGCAGGCCCAGGTCGAAGCGATGATAGGCTGCCATCCGGAAATTGTTTTTTTCTCCGTAGTCGTTCACATACCACCCCCAGGATGAAAAATAGTCAGACCCAGGGTATTCATGTGGAAATGAAGAATACTCACCGATGGGCAGAGTGATGGCGTTGCCGGTGCCATAAACCCAGGTTCCCGACAATACAAAACGTTTGCTAAACTCATATATGCCCACCACCGAAATATCATGACGGCGGTCGTAGCGAGCATAAAATTTCTTTCCAACATTCAACTCATCAAACTGCAATTGTGTCCATGATAAGGTGTATCCCACCCATCCTGTGAGTTGACCGGTTTTGCGTTGCAAAAGCAGCTCCACACCGTAGCTCCATGCCTGTCCTTTGGTAATATTCTTCTCCCAATCTACTTCCTCGGCATTTGTTGGGTCACCAAACAGCAGGAAGCTGGCGCCTTCAGCATATCCAAGGGTATTGAATGACTTTTTATAGTATGCTTCAATCGAAATCTCTAGGTTCTTGTTTTTCAAGTCCTTGGCAGCGCCAAGCGCAACCTGCCGCGAGGTCTGGGGAGCTATGTTCTTTGTACTCGGAACCCACAAGTCGGTGGGCAACCCCAACCCAGTATTACTAAGTAAATGCACGTATTGGTTCATTTCGGCGTAACTTGCCTTAATGGCCAGATCGCGTTGTGCCAAATAGCTGAGGCTGATGCGTGGCTCGGGCTTCATGTAGCTTTTCTTTCCGTCAATGAAGTGCGATAGTCGAAAACCCGCGTTAGCCCTGATGTGGCTCCCTACCCTGATCTCATCTTCGATGTAAATACCCGACTCAAGCACATCAATGGCTTTTACATCCTTTTTGTACTCTTTTACATAGTCATCTCTGAGCACGACAGCACTTGGAGTGAAGCGATGAAGTGTTGACAGGATTCCTATTCTTATCGAGTGATTTGGATGTGGCGCATAGTTCAGATCGTATTTTATTGACCAATCGCGGATGCCCGACTGGTAGGAAAGATCATACCATAACTTATCATATTTTTCATGCATGTAGATGCTGAACTTGTAGTTACTAAATATGACAGAAGCATTGCCAAAGAGGCGATTGTTGAAAAGGTGGTTCCATCGTAACGTGCCGGTAGCGTTTTGCCAATAGAAGCCGGCTTCTGTTTTTGTGTAAAAATCGCGAAACTTAGCATAGAACTTATCGCGGCCAAAGTAAGCACTGGCATAAATCCGATTTTTAGGATTTATGGAGTAGTTAATCTTGGCATTAAGGTCGTAGAAGTAGTACCCACCCCTTTCATCCTTAGGCATAAAAGGCAGGAGAAGTGCATCGAAATAGGTGCGGCGGCCGGAAACTATAAAAGAGGATTTTTCTTTTTTGATGGGGCCTTCCAGTACAAGTCGTGAAGAAATAAATCCAATGCCCGCTTCACCGCTGAAACGTTCCATGTTGCCGTCTTTCATGTTCATCTCGAGCACAGAACTAAGCCTGCCGCCAAATCTTGCAGGGAACCCTCCTTTGGTAAGTTGAACACTCTTGATGGCGTCGCCGTTAAATACTGAAAAGAAACCAAAAAGATGCGATGCATTGTAAACAATGGCATCGTCGAGGATGATGAGGTTTTGGTCGGCTCCTCCTCCCCTTACATAGAAACCGCTGGTGCCTTCTGTACCCTTCTGAACACCAGGCATCAACTGAATGATTTTGAGCACGTCCTTTTCGCCCAACAAGGCAGGAATGCTTTGGATCTGTTTAACCGGAAGATCTATTACGCTCATCAAGGGGTTCTCAGTGATGGCAGGAATGCGCTCGCCTGTTACTTCAACGCCGGTTAACTCAATCGAAGGGTCGAGAAGCACATCCAAAGAGATGCTTTTGTCGAGTTTGATCTCAAACACCTGCGGGGCGTAGCCCACGTATGAATATGCAACCTGGTAAGTGCCAGCCGGGAGGGTGATTGAATAGAATCCGTAATTGTTGGTAGTGGTGCCCTGGCGCTGCTCTGGAATATAAACATTCACCCCGGGAAGTGATTCGCGACTTCCTTTTTCATACACGAAACCACTGAGCGTAAACCGGGAGGGCTGGGCATAGGCAAACCCGGATACCAAAAAAATAGAAAAAATAGCATAGGTAAAGATGTGGATGGTTTTTCTCATATAGTGATGGATTTGAGTGTGCAGATAACGCTGAAAATCCAGTGATGTTGTTCCGGCGATTGCACAATAACCGTGCGATTAAACTGATGGCAAATTTGAAGATTATGATCGAAAAAATGGATGATTTTCGCGACTGAGAAAACATTGCTAATTTCGCTGCGAAATAAAATGAATATAGCTGACTGTATGTGGTTGGCGTTCTGAACAGTAAGTTTCTGCAGTCTATTTTTTTTGATTTTTTTAGCAATAATCAACATCATACAAAAATTTATTTCAAATGCATAGTAATTTTGAAAAAATCAAGCGGGCGGCCGAAAATTATCGGGATTTTACCGCTAACAATTTAGCGAAACTGGTCAGAATCAAATCGCTGAGTGCAAATGAGAAAGAAGTTCAGCTTGAATTGAAACGCCAGATGGAAGAAGCTGGTTTTGACCAAGTCTGGATTGACGGCCTGGGTAATGTGATCGGGCGCATTGGAAATGGCAAGAAGATTCTCGCTATTGACGGGCACATGGACACTGTTGACCTTGGCAGGCTTGACAATTGGGATTTTGATCCCTTGGGTGGTGAGATAAAAGATGGTTTTGTGCAAGGCCGCGGTTCGGTTGACCAGAAAGGTGGCCCTGCAGCCTTTGTTACTGCAGGTAGAATACTTAAAGAGCACGGATTTGACCGTGATTTGACCATCTATTTTGTGGGCAGTGTGATGGAAGAAGACTGCGACGGACTGTGCTGGCAATATATCATCAAAGAGGGCAGGATCGTCCCGGAAATGGTGGTCATCACCGAACCTACCAATCTAAACATCTATCGCGGACACCGCGGACGCATGGAAATGATGGTGCAGGTAAAGGGTCTTTCCTGTCATGGATCGGCTCCGGAACGAGGAGACAACGCCATCTACAAGATCAGCCGCATCGCGTTGGAAATAGAGAAGTTGCACGAACGGCTGAAGGATGATGATT
>JAUXXY010000041.1 GCA_030684735.1 Bacteroidales bacterium
AAATCCGGTTACTAATACTTTTCCAAACCAATACAAATAGTTTAAGATTTCGCTACAAATATACAAGGTGTTTTTTTGAAATGCAAAAAAAGTGTTAGCAAAACATGAATCCACTATAAAAAGTCCTTTTTTCACCGCCAAGGCACTGAAACACAAAATCACACCAAGGTCATTTGAGTGATGTGCTTTTATGATGATTTAAACCTTCCTGCATTTACTCATAAACACATCCCTGCACTTCTGAATTACAGGAATAATTATCAGCCTATTACGAATTTCCCTCATAACCCCACGTTCTATCGTCCCGACTGCAAATTGGGACTGTATGTGTTATGGACCATAGAATCTATCAGGGCTGTAGCAATTGACTGCGACCGGCTGATTTTAAGGTTTCCTTCTCAGAATCCGGTTTTGGCATTAAGAAACTCAAATGAACTGGTCTTGGTTTCCGATAATCAATCTCATCAAACAGCTGCTAAAGTATATTGAGATTGGTGGGAGAAGAATAAACATAAGAATTTTTTTATACTCCCCATTATTAGTACCACTATCAACACTTTCTTAGTTGAAATTCAAAAAGTGGCTTTATCTTTGTCAAATCAGGTGAAGCGGAAAAAGGCTTTGCTGAAGAGCAACGATAAGAGAATTGGCTCAGATGCGGTATCTTTGCAACAGAAATAGGTAAGGGGCTTCTATTGTTGAAAAGTGCCTGATAATCTGAAATATATGAAACATCGTTCGCATCACATATTAGTTAGGATCATTTTTCTTTCAATCATGATGCTAACACTTTTCATCAAAGGTTTCGCCCAGTCCACCATCGAAGGCAGCTTTAATCACGATGGCATAAACCGTACTTATCGCATTTATATTCCGGCAGCTTATAGCCCATCCCAACCGGTACCATTGCTTCTTAACCTTCATGGCTATGGATCGAACAATGTCAAGGTACTTGTTGGAGGCCTATCACATACCAAAAGGGTGATGATTCTGTAAGGCCTCCATAGTACAACGGGCTATAGAATATCCCAAACAAAAGCCCTCGCCCCTACCTCGAGGTTAATGTTGTCGAGCTTTTTCACCTTTTCAAGCAAACCATCAACCTTATCATCAGGAACGATGGTAAGCAGGGCTGAGTTCATTTCGGGCCAGGTATGCGTACCCATGCGGGGTTCGCCGGTTTCAGAACCACGCCCTTTCACATCATTCCACCATGTGTAGCCGTTGATGCCGAGCTGGTCGAGTATGTATTCAACACGCTCAGTGTGTGCCTGATTAAATACAATGAATACTGCTTTCATAAATGCTTGTTTTTAATCCAGGTTTATAAATTTCTTACGCAATTTCTTGATTTTATCACGTTCGCCGGTACGTGAAAGCAAACCATACATGACAGGTATGAGTACCATCGTTACAATGGTTGAAAAAACCAACCCTCCAATGACAGTAATGCCCATGGGGCTCCAGATTTCTGACCCTTCACCTGTACTCAACGCCAATGGTAACATACCCAGAATGGTAGTAAATGCCGTCATCAAGACCGGGCGCAAACGAGATCGGCCGGCAACTACAATAGCATCGTAAAGCCTCATATCGCGGTCGCGCATGAGGTTAGTGAAGTCAAGCAACACAATTCCATTTTTTACAACAATTCCAATAAGTAGCACTGCCCCTAAAGCGGCTACAACGCTGAGGGTAGTGCCTGTGATCAGCAAGGCAAAAATTACCCCTGTGAAAGCAAAAGGAATTGAAAACATAATGACAAATGGCATTGTGAACGACTCGAACTGTGAAGCCATTACGATAAATACCAAGATGAGGCTTATGAGCATAAGCAAGCCAAGATCCATGAATGATTCCTGTTGGTCCTGATAAGCGCCTCCCACATGAATCATCACGTCTTGTGGTACCTTTATATGGACGAGTTCGGCATTTATTTTCTGAGCCAGCTGCCCGAGCGAAATGTTATTGGGATTAGCCGAAACTGTAACCACCCTTTCCTTCCGTTTGTGTTGGATGGCGGGAGGCCCCCAATATTCTTTTATTTCACCAATTTCCTTCAGCTTGATCTTCTTGCCCAAGGGATTCACAATGGTAATTTCTTCAAGGTCGGTGAGCGAACTACGGTATTCTTCGGCCAACCTTATACGTATATCGTACTCATCACCTTCTTCTTTGAACTTTGAAGGAACCATCCCGCTAACACGGTTGCGAATCATACCCGAAACCATGGCGCTATTTAAACCATGCTGGGCTAATTTTTGCTTGTCGAGCACTATTTGCAGTTCAGGTTTATCTCTTTTTCGGCTCACTGTGATATCCGTGGCACCTTCAATTTTACTCACCCTACTGCGAATTTCTTCAGCAATGGAATTGGTCGTGTTAAAATCATAGCCATAAACCTCAACATCCACGGTGTTGGTAGTACCCCCCATGCCGCCACTTGTTGAGACCACCTTGTAGGTAACCACTTCAGGAAACATAGCGATTTGATCTCTTAAATCGTCTACGATTTCCCACACGGTTCGCTCACGATCATTCGGAGAGCTAAGCCTCATCATGAGGTTGATAATGTTTGAACCTGCTGTTTGAAAAAGCGAGAACATGCTTCCTTCGTCGTCAGCCCCTGACGAAGCCGCCATCACCTGCACCTCTGGATAACGCTCTTTGATGATCTGCTCAAGTTTGCGCGCTGTTTTCGTGGTCTCCTCAACACGCGTACCTGTTTGCAATTCAACAGCCACGGTTATACGTGATTCATCAGATTGGGGCATAAAGTCGGTGCCGACAAACTTCATCAGCATGAGAGAAGAAACGAAAATTGCCAATGAGGCCAGCAATACAAATGTTTTATGACGCAGCGACCAACGAAGGGTAACAACGTAGAAGTCTTCTACTTTTCTGAGCAAGGCCTCAATGGTTTTTTCGTAGCTGTACCATTTTATTTTTATTTTTTTCTCGCGTAATATCAGCAACCGTGACGAAAGCATGGGGGTGAGTGTAATGGCCGCCAGGGTTGAGGTAGTTACGGTGATTG